>JBHHUI010000186.1:0-6042 GCA_046753805.1 Anaerolineales bacterium | reverse complement strand
CAATCGAAGCAGGCGCGCTGTGCCAGTTCGCGCGTTTGCACGCTGTCCCACTGGGGCTCCGCCACCACGGGCGGGTTGCGTTGCAGCAGCCACACCGGTATCAGTTGGATGGCAAGAAATGCCCCGATGAGCGCGAAGATCAGGCAACCACCGAATTTGATTACTTTATTGCGCGACATTGAAACTCCTGTAGTGTTAAAGTCTGCCGGCACTTTACCGATTCGCGCTTAAGATTGGCTTGGAATAGGGCGAGAATTTTCCAATCAGATTCCAATCTTAGTCCTGGGATAACACATCGGACGACAAGTTACGCAGAGTTTGTCTTGCGGCCGACATTTTCGCTTTTTGCTGATTGTGCTGGCAGGCGCGTTGCGGCATACCCCAATGCACTGACGCGCACGCGCCGCGAACGCACGGTGCCTTTTTATGGATGTGCGCGGCTTCACCCATAGGAGCGAAGCGCGCTCGCCCGAAGATGTCGTCGGTCTGTTGGCTCAGTACTACATGCTCGCCGAGAACACCCTCGCCGGGCATCACGCCATTTGGTATAGGTATTCCGCTGATGAAGTCATGGCCGTGTTTGCCTCTGCAGAGCAGGCGCTGGCTGCCGCCCGCCAACTGCCCAACAAGACCGCGACTCTTCTGGCCGAGCATGGGTTGGGCGCCGGCATCGGCATCCACATCGGCGTGCTGGTGGAGGGGCTGCTCGGGAGCACTGGGGTGCGCTTTTACGACGTGATTGGAGATACGGTCAACACGGCCAGGCGTCTGGAAAGCGCCGCCGGCGGCGGGGAAATCCTGATTTCGAATGGCATGCTCCGCGCAGCTGAGGTACAGGCGCCGACGGCCGGCGTGCGCGAAATTGTGGTAAAGGGCAAGAGCGCCCCGTTACAGGTCTATCTGCTAGAGTTGGAGCCGACCGCGCTCCGGCCGGCGGTAATGGGATAAGTAGAGTAGGGTAGGCGAAGGTATTGCCTTCGCCTACCCGTCCGTCGACCCGCCTCAGTCGTCGTCATTCCCGTTGTTCTGGTCACCGCCATCGCCGCCGTGGCCGCTGTCCCCAGCGTTATTTCCGCTGCCGCCAGTGTCGTTGTGGTCTCCCCCGGTGCCGGAGTTGTCGCTGTCACCGTTGCCGCTGTCGTTGCTATCGTCGCTGCTGTTGTCGTTACTGTTGTCGTTGTCGTTGCTGTTGCTGTTGTCGTTACTGTTGTCGTTGTCGTTGCTGTTGTCGTTGTCGTTGCTGTTGCCGTTACCGTTGTCGTTGCTGTTGTCGTTGCTGTTGCCGTTGTCGTCGACATTGTCGTTGTCATTGGCATTGTCGTTCCCGTTGCCGGTGTTGCCATTGCCGTTGCCATCTGTGGCGTCACCCTGCACTTCGACTTCTCGCGCGGAGAGCTGGCCGTTCCCATCCTGGAAGGCGTGTACCTTGACCACCTGTCCCACGGCCATATTTCCTTTCACTTCTGTGCCGCTCCCCAGGAACACCGTCTGACCGGCGACCACAATGAAGCCATTGTCCACAGCCGAGACCGTTCCTGAGAACTCGACTTCGCCGTTGGATGTGCTACTGTTGCTGTTGGAGTTCCCGTTGGCGTTGAACGCGACGTTGCCGTTCTCATTCTCGTTCTCAGTTTCATTGGTGTTGCGGTTGTCGTTCTCGCTCTCGTTTGCGTTCGCGGCTTGGTTGGCGTTGGCATTTGCATTCCCTGCAATCAAACCCGTGGTGGCGCTGCTTGCGCTGGCGGCCCCATTGCCGTTAGCGTCGCCCCCGTCGTTCTCGTCGGACTCGGTCGCTGAATCGTCGCTGGCGAGAGCCTCGGTCTGGTCTACCACGTTCACCTCGCGAGCGACCACAATCTCAGGCCCCTCGATGGAAACGTGCACCTTGACTATCTGGCCCACTTCCACCGGGCCTTGCACCTCCACGCCTGCCAGGGAGACTTCCTGACCGCCGACGACAATCGCATTGGCGGTGGCGGAGGTGACTACTCCCGTGAATTCGGCCTCGTTTGTGGGCGTCGGGACTCCGCCGCCGGCGGCCACAACCTCCGGCGGCGCGACCACCGTAGCCGGCGGCACGGTTGTCAGCCATTCCTGCGCCTGAGCAGCGTTCATCGGGGCCGGCGCTGCCGGGCTGCTCTGAGACCCGGCGATGTTGGATTGCTGCCCCGGCGGCACTTGCAGGCTGGAGGTCTGCTGCTGGTCCGCCACCGTACAGGTGCCCTCCAAACAAGTGACGACCATCTGGTCATCGCTCACGTCGGCGAGCGTGCCGTTCTGGTAGGAAACGCTCTCATAGGAGCCACGCACCGAGGCCATGCCAATGGGCGTTTCCACGGAGAGTTCGCCGCCATTGAGCACGATCCATAGCTTGCCATAGTCCATAAAGAGCGTCGTGCGCGGGTCAGTCTGGTCGTTCGTCATTTCCTGGAGTGTGAAGAGGGTGTTTTCGTCCAGGTAGACGGCTGTGCCCTCGCTAAAACCGAGGATGGCCTGCGAACCGGGACCTACCAGCACCTGCGCCCCCAGCGGCAGGGTTTGCCCCGGAGTTGCCGCGACGAAAATGTCTTCGGGGCCGGAGCGGAACATTACGCTGTTCGCGACAATCGCAAGCAGCGCCTTCCGCGCGCCGGTCTCGCTGGGAGCGGAGGCTGCTGCCTCAGATGGCGTTCCGCCAATGGCCCCGGAGGCCGATGAGGCGACCGCCTGCTCTGCGGACGTTGGAGCCGGTGGGATAGGGATCACCACTGTCGGCGCCACCCCCTGTGGGCTGCAGGCGGCCAGCAGAATGGCGGCCAGCCCGGCCAGGAACCAAAACGTTTTCAGGTATTGCTTGTTCATTGTGTTATCTCCTTAGTCGTGCTGTTAGTCGAGGATTGCGAAAATGACGCTTTCTGCATCACGGTAGAGTTCGATCATTTGAGGGTCGTCATCGGCGCGTTGCAAGAACGCCTCATGACGCAAGTCGCTCACGGCGAAGTCAGCGCCGAACTGCTCGCGGATCGCAGCCGAGACGTCCAGCCCGCGCCCCTGGCTCAGGTCCACCCACAACAGGTACCGCGCCAGGTCAGCCCGTTGCAGGTAGGTGGGGTCCAGACCCACGGTGTACACATTGCGGCTGTTGTGGAAGAACAGGCGCGGGAAATCGTCCCAGTCGCTCTGGAAGACCAGCGTTCCCGGCGGCGTATTGGCCGCCAGCCAGTGGGCAGCGCCCGCCAACTGGGTGGGCGGCGGTTCGGCGGCCAGGTCGCTGCGAGCGCGCTGTCCGGTCCAGGCTGCCAGTGTCAGCAACGCGACTGCCGCCAGCGCGCGTAGGCTGCGCGGCAGGCGTCGGCCTTGCAGCACCGGCTGCCAGGCAAAAGCACAGAAGAGCACCGCGAAGGCTGGAAAATACTCCACAAAGCGCCGCGACTGGAGCAACAGAGCGCCGAAGACCAGGCTGAGACCCAACATGAGCGCCGTGGGCAGACTCAAGCGCCGGCGGCTCCAGCCCAACGCCCCCACACCGGCGGCGAAGGCCAGCAGCGCCGTCCCACTGTTTTCCAGCAACTGCCCCGTGCTATACGGGTACCACTCGTTGCCCACCGGCACCCCGGTCGGGTCCAGCTTGGCGACCAGGTGGTGCGCGATAAAGGCCAGATTGTGCGGGAAGTAGGGATGCAGCAGCAGTCCCAGGGCCAGCCCCACCGCCGGGTACAGCAGCGCGCCGGGGCGCCATTCGCCTTCCAGCAGACGCGCTGCCAGCACATATATCCCGGCTACTACCAGCAGCAACGGGAAGGCGTCGTACAGCCATACATATGTGACGCCCAGTACGAGCAACCAGCGCTCGCGCCGCTGCAACAACAGGTGCGCGGCCAGCAGCAGCCAGAGCAGCGACAGCGACTGGGCGCGCGGCATACTCAGGCGGTAAAGGAAAGCACTGGAGGCCGTAAATAGCCCGACGGCCCACCAAAACGCTCCCGGCACGCGCTGCGCACGCAGCAGCCAGGCTGCCATCGTAAGCGCTGCCGCCCCGAAGAGCACGGTCGCCAGCTTGCCGCCTGCTACCAGGTCGCCGCCGGCGAAGGGCAACAGCAGCACATGGAACAACCAGTGGTGGTCCACGTAGTCCGCCGGGTTCAGAATCGTCAGCGGCAGCCAGGGGAAACTGGGCGTCAAGTCGCCGCGCATGAGGGCCGCCATCTTGAGATGGTAGTAGCCATCCACGCCTACCAGTCCGGCGGCGGCCCACTGGACCCAGGCCAGCAAGGCCGCCAGGCCCAGGCCAACCTGCAGTGGCCAGGTATTCAGAAGCGTTGCTTTGCGTACTGAAAGCGCGTGTGCGTTCATCGCCCTAACCGTCGTAAAAGGAGCCGGAAGGTTACGGGTGAGCCAAATTCCCCGTGCGGAGGCCTGCGTGGAGTAGGGGGAGTAACTTTCCGGGCGCTGAAACGACGTTGTACTAAAGGGCGTAATAATGTTATCTTCTCTCCGTTATGAAGTGCTTTGTAGAAGCGCCGTCACGCCGATGAAAGACGAAGCGGAACTGCTGGCGGACGCCCGGCGCCTGGATTCGCGCGCGCTGGCTGCGATCCACGATCGTTATTACCCCGACCTTTATCGCTATGTGCAGTACCGCACCAACGACAGCGGAGTGGCGGAGGACATCAGCAGCGAGGTTTTCATGCGTTTACTCGATGGGCTGCATGCCGGCCGCCCGCCGCGGTCCTTGCGGGCCTGGCTGTTCGGCGTAGCCAACCACATGGTGGCGGACCACTTCCGGCGGGCCGCCCGCCGCCTCGAGGTCGCGCTGCCGGAAAATCTCCCGGCCGGCCAGGACCACGATCCGGAAGCTGCGGCCGGAGAAAGCCAGCGCCTGCAGGATGTGCGCCACGCGCTGACGCAACTGACAGAGGATCAACAGGAAGTGCTGGCGCTGCGTTTTGGCGAGGGACGCTCGCTGGAGCAGACGGCTGCCGAGCTGGATAAATCGGTCAACGCCGTCAAGCAGCTGCAGTTCCGTGCTGTGGCTGCGCTGCGCCGCAGATTGGAGGGGTCAGTATGAGCGCGCCCCCATTGATGGACGCATTCGATGATTGCCTGACCCGCGTGCGGGCCGGGGAGGCGTTGGACGATTGTCTGCAGCGCTATCCAGCGCTGGAAGGCGATCTGCGCCCGATGCTGGAAGCGGCGCAGCTAGCGCGCGCGGTGGGGCGGGTGCCGCACCATGTACAAATGCGCAGTCGGGCGCGCTTCCTCACCGCTGCGGCCCAACTACGCCAGCCCGAGCGCCAGGCGCGGGGCTGGGGCGCGGGGCTGCTGCGGCGAACGTTCTCCACCGTGCTGGCCGTGCTGGTCGGATTCATGCTGGGCACGACCGGTATCTATTACGCCAGCGCGGACTCGCTCCCGGGTCAGCGCTTGTACGGTCTCAAGCGCACTTTCGAAGGAGGGCGTATCCAACTGGCCGCCGACATCGCGGACCGCTACGTGCTGGAGCAATCGTTCCAGCAGCGGCGGCGGGACGAGGTGGAAGCCGTGCTTTCGGACCCGCGCTCACAGGGTGTCGTGGTCAACTTTGACGGCGCGCTTGAGGCGGCCACGGAGGGCTACTGGCTTGTGGATGGGATACCGGTGGAACTCCGCAGCGTCACGCGCATCGAGGGCGAGCCGCGCGTCGGCTTTCACGTGGCCGTAGTGGCGGAGAGCCGCGCCGGGTCGCTATATGCGCTGGACCTGAGCGTGGACGAGATCGAATTGGATGGCGAGCTTCAGCGTCAGGGGGACGAATGGCTCATCGACAGCGTGCCCTTTGCACTCACCGCCGACACCCGGGTGACCGGCAGCCTGCAGTCGGGGGCGCACGCAATGGTACGGCTGTTGGCGTTGGATTCGGGCGGACAGGTCGCCACCGTGGTTCAGGTGGAAAAGCCGCGCGTGACCGTCACGAGCACGCCGGCGCCCACGCCCACCGCGCTCCCCTCGCCATCGCCGGACCCCACGTCCAGCCCAACGCCGCAACTTACCGAGACGCCGGCGGTCACCGAAACGGCTGCGCCC
>JBHHUI010000185.1:0-6050 GCA_046753805.1 Anaerolineales bacterium | reverse complement strand
GGCAGCATTGGTAATGACGACCGTTTCTATGCCGAGGAGTTGCATGACGCGCACCGGTAGGCCAACCTGCGCCATGGTATAACCTTCATAATAATGTACCCGACCCTGCATCACGCACACGGTCTGGCCCTCCAGTTCGCCAATGACAAGTTGCCCCGAGTGGCCGATGACGGTGCTTGTCGGCCAATGCGGGAGATCCGGGTACGGAATAATGTCCGGTCGAACGACGCTCTCGGCCAGGCTTCCGAGTCCTGATCCCAGGATCATGCCGATAGTCGGGCGGTACGCCGTGCGCGAGCGCACTGCAGCTGCCACCATCTCAAGTTGGTCGAGGGTAAAGTATTCAGTCATGGTTGCCGCATGGCGGCGCGCTAGGCTTGGAGTTCGGGCGGCGGTTCCTGTGCGTGTCCGGCGTCGTTCAACTGAGCATAGACTTGGGTTGTCGAAAGATTGGCATGCCCCAACAGATGCTGTAACCGCCGGATGTCCTCCCCCTGCTGGAGTGTATGGTGGGCGAACGAATGCCGAAGCGTGTGCGGCGTCACTTCCCCGGCGACGCCGGCCTGGCCCGCATACGATTTGATGATGAGCCAGAGTCCTTGCCGGGTGAGCGGCTGCCCGCGATGGTTCAGGAATAGCGCCTCCTGGCCGGGCTGCTTGATCAGCGTCGGCCGTACGCGGATGACGTAGTCGCGCAGAACCTGGCGCGCCCGCTCGCTGTGGATCGGCATAACACGTTCCCTCTGGTTGCTGCCGAGGCAGCGCACCCGTCCCGCTTCCAAGTCCAGATCATGCACACTGAGTGAGACTATTTCGGTAACGCGCATACCCGTGGCGTAGAGCAGCTCCAGCAGGGCGCGGTCGCGCGTAGACTTCGAGCCCGGCCCTGTTCCCGGCGCGTTGAGGAGACGCTCGACTTGCTCTTCCGAGAGCACGCGCGGCGGCTGCTTCTTGAACCGGGGCGTGGCTATATTCGCAGTCGGCGCGCTGGCAATTACATTCTCTTGCACCAGATAGTGAAAGAATGACTTGACGGCCGCGAGCTTGCGCGCCACGGTCGAGGAGGCGTACCCCCGCTCCTGCAAATGGGTAATAAAACCCTGCAGCACGTCCGAGGTGATCTCGGCGGGATGCTGCAGCATGAGTCCATCACGGGTATGCAGGTATTTCTCGAACTGGTTCAGGTCATTTTGATATGCGATAGTAGTGTTGGCTGAGTACTGGGGATCGGCCTCCAGATTGGTCAAAAAGCGGTTGAGAAAATCAAACATAGCTGCTCCCTGACATAATATGCAGGGCACCGGCAGGCTGAGACTGCCCCCCCTCTTATAGATGCAGCGTACCAATCTGCCCGCCGCCCACGAACGAGTATGTGCGGTTGACCAGACCAGCGACCCATATTCTAGACTCAATTACGTCAACACGCCAGTGGGGTAACATAAAGGTGAGCACGCAAGATGTGAGCCTGCTGGCAAATTCAGGAGCGCGGAGATAAATCCCCGCGCTGAACGCACAAAGCCCGAAGGGCTTCGCTTTTTCAGCCCATTGGCTTTAGCCATGGGCGCCAGGCGCGGACGAATCCGACTTCGCCAACTCGACCGGGGATGTCCCAGCGGAGACTGGAGACTTGGAGACCTTCGTATTACGTTAAGTGGTAGTGTTACGGCGCAGCGCGTCGAACAGCCAGCCCATGCCGGCCACCGTCACCAGAACGAGCAGGAGCAGCCAGCCGAAACCGATATCCGTGCGCAACGTACTCGCAAGACCGCCAACGCCGAGTCCCACTGCGAGCGCTGCGCCGAGCCGCACAAAATGCGCTCGCACCAGATTGTGCTCCGCCCGTATTCGAACCGGTCGGAGCCACACGGCGTAGCGTTGCACGTCCCACGCTGCCAGGACCAGCCCCATCGCCGCCAACAGCAAGCTGCTTTTAGCGTGGACTACGGCCCCAAATGTCAGCAAGCCGACAAAGAGCAGCAGCCCGAGTCCACTCGCCCAGCGCCAGCCGCGCTGCTGGCCGGCGACCCAAAAAGCTGTCCACAGTACGGCAAGGACGACGCCGACGGGCTGCCGCACAAGTACAAATGCAGCCGCCAGCGCCAATGCCGCTCCCAGCGCCAGCCGGATGGCGAACTGGAACAACCTTGCCGTCATGTGCCGGGCTTGCCGATTGGTGCGCGGGCGAGCACGGCAGCGGCGAGGTGGAATGGCGTGGACACATCCCACTCAAATACGCGCGCGCCCGTTCGGCGCAGATTGCTGATGAGCAGCCGGCGTTCGAGCCCGGCGATGCGCGCCGCGAGCGCCACCTCTCGGCGGCGGTCAAGCTTCTGCTCTTCGAGACCCACCGGGTCCGGTGTGACGACGAGCAGCGGGAAACCGGTACGCTGCAGGGTGACCAGCATCCGCAGGTCCCCGGGCAGCAACGGACTGATGACTGCGAGTTGCGACCCGGGCGCAAAGTAATTCGTGGGAAGATGCTCCAGGTCCTCGAATACCAGATGATGCCCCTGTTCGGCGCCGGCCAGCGCGCGCAGGATGCGCTCGCGTTGCAACTTGCCGTAGCCCGGCACGACCCACTTCAAAAACGTACCTCCGTACACCAGCAGCCCGACCCGGTTGCCCTGTTGCAGCATGACATCTGCCAGCGTCGCGGCGGCAGTGATGGAATGGTCAAATAGCGATCCGCCGGGCCAGCGCACATCACTTCGCGCGCGCGCGTCCAACACCAGGTGGACGTCGGCCGTGCGCTCCTGCTCGAATTCGTTCACATAGAGCGCGTGAGCATGGCGGGCGGATACCCGCGCGTTGATCCAGCGCGACGAGTCGCCGGGTTGGTATTCGCGCACGCCGAAGAATTCGACGCCCGGTCCACCGCGCCGGGCCGGCACCTGGCCGGAATAGACGCGCGTGCGACGGGGGCGAATGTCGAGCTTGCGCAGCCGGGCCAGCGCCGGCAACACCATCAGTTGGCCGGGTGCATCGACGCGCGCCTGTCGCTCAAACAGGCCAAGGCGGTCGCGGGCAATGACGCGCACCGGCGCGAACTGGTAATGCCCGCGCGGTCCGCGCATCCGATACTGGACCTCCAGCGTGTCGCCCATTGCAAGCGTCGTCAGCACAACCGCATCGCCCTCGAATACTTCCATAACGGAGGGCGTTTCATCGGCGATCAGGACCTCTTCCAAGGCGCGCCCCCGGTTGGTTATGCGCAGCGTGACGGAGACCGGCTCGCCCGGGATAGTCCGGTCCGGGCTGATGGTCCGTGTGGCCTCCAACCGTGGTTGCGGCGGGGCGTACAGGAGTCCGACGCCAATGTAAATCACCAGCGGCAGCAGCAACGCAAGCAGCGCGCCGTTCAGCGTGGCCAGCCCGACCAGCAGCAGCGCATATACCAACACGCTGAACAACACCATCCGGCGCATCGTTCAGGCGGCTTCGATGACGGGAACCGCGACGCCGCGCAAGGCCGCCTCGACGACCTGCGTCGCAGCGCCTTTCTTCATCCACATGTCCGGCTCGAGGATGATGCGGTGAATCAGCGCCGGAATGGCAAAGGCTTTGACATCGTCCGGCAAGACAAAATCGCGGCCTTCGATGACAGCGCGGGCGCGCGCGGCCTTCATCAGGGCGAGCGAACCGCGCGGGCTTGCGCCGACGGCGACCGCGCGGTCTTCCCGCGTCCGCGCGACGAGTTCGATGATGTAGCGTTCGATATCCGGATCGACGTGCACAAGTTCGACGGCCGCCTGCATTTTGAGGACCTCCGCCGGCGTTGCGAGTTGCGCCAGCTCGAACTCATCCTTCCCGCGTGCGCGCCGTGCGCGGAGGATGCGCTGCTCCTCATCCGCAGAAGGGTACCCGACCGAAAGCTTCAACAGAAACCGATCGAGTTGTGCTTCGGGCAGCGGGAAGGTGCCTTCGTACTCGATCGGATTCTGGGTAGCGATCACGATGAACGGTTCGGGCAGCGCCATCGTCTCGCCTTCCAGCGTCACCTGCCGCTCCTGCATGGCTTCCAGCAACGCCGATTGCGTCTTGGGCGAGGCGCGGTTGATCTCGTCAGCCAGCACAATGTTAGCGAATATCGGGCCTTTGCGTAGATTGAAGTTGCCGTTTTTTCGTTCGTAAACGTAACTGCCCGTGATGTCCCCCGGAAGCAGGTCCGGCGTGAACTGAATGCGCTTGAAGGCCAGCCCCAGCGCCCGCGCGAAGCTCTTGGCAATGAGCGTCTTCGCCAGTCCGGGGTAGTCCTCCAGCAAGATATGGCCGCCCGCCAGAACCGCCGCCGCGACTTGTCTGAGTAATTCCGATTTGCCAATGACGGCGCGCTCAACTTCGGCGATGATGTCCGCAGCGCGCGCTGCGGACGCCTTGATATCAGGTGTGTCCATATCCCTCCCATAGGGATTCGAGGTAAGCGATGGCGACCTCTGGATCGAGGTCAAGTGGATGAACCGGGACGCGCAGGCCCCGGCGAAAGAGCGCCAGCCGCCGCCGCACGGGCGCGGTTGCGTTAAGCCCGGCTACGAAATACGCAGACAACGCCGGCGGCATGTCGATCTGACCCCGGGCAAGTTGCTGCCGCACATCCGCCACGTCCGCACCATGCTGGAACGCATATTGCGCCGCCGCTTGCTCGGCCAGATCGCGGGCCAACCGCCAGCGGGAATAGACGCCGCTACCGGCAAGGTACAGCAGCCAGGCCCAGGCTTCGACACGCCCACGCCGGACCGGCGTTACCGGCTCTGGATCGTAACCCACGCGGAACGGCCGCAACAGGTCGCGCGTCGCCAGCACGATTGCGATCAAGACGAACACGGCCCACAGCACCGGCTGGGGCATGCTTCCGTAAACCACCCCGGCCAGCCACGAGATGTAGACTATGGGCGCGAGCAATACGACGCTCACAACCCCACGCAGCAACCATGCCAGCGCCAGCAATACGAATACGAGTCCCGCGACGAGCCAGGCGCGCCTCACGATACAGTACCATAACTGTCCACGATAGCTTGCAGGCAATCGCGGGCTTCCTGCCGGGCGGCCGCGTCGGGCCGATGAGCGCCGTAGCGCACCGATTCGAACAACCGCGTCAAGCGCCGGACGTGGTCGTCGGTGACGCCCGCCGCCGCGAGGGTGCGTTCGAACTCGCGCGCTGTCATGGCCTGCGTGCGAGCCAGACCGTGGTTGCGGTCGAACACGCCAACCATTTGCACGTAACAGCGCAATACCGTGTCCTTCAGATCCGCGCCGGAATGCAGGTCTTCAAGCGCGTCGCACGCTTGCGCTGCGACCAGACCGAGGGGAGATCGAGCTGCCTGCCAGCGCTGCCAAAAAAACCAGCCCCCGCCCATGATGAGCGCGGCGATTGTCAGGCTCGTGGCGTATTCCAACCAGGCCGGGGCGGTCGTCGGGAGCCCGAGCGAAGGCAGAACCGGCGCTTCCTCCACGCCCGAGAGCAGCGCCGAATCTTCCTCGACCGGGCGCGCCAGGTTGGATTTGGCCAGCGCAAACACCATCATGACCAGCACCAGCATCCACAAGAGCTGGCGCAGCACGCGCCGCAGCGCGCGCGGATTGAAAATCACATACACCACGGCAACCGGCAGCAACACGAGAAAAATCGTTCCAATGAGGCGCGCCAGCCAGTCGAACCGACTCAAACCGTCGCTGATTTGCGAGCCGCCGATCGGGTTCGAGTCGAAATCGCGGAACAGATCGGGAAGCGCCTGGCCGGACGTCAATTCCATCTGCGAGATGCTCGTCGCGAGAATGATGAGCAGCCCGACCGCGATGACGAGCAACGCCACGGCGGCCGCCTTGCGACCGGTATCAGAATCAACGGACACACGCCGCGCCGGGCCGACAGCCCACCACGGCGATCGGAGTTCGTTGTCTGGTCCTCGACTGTCGTTCTGCATATTGCTCTATCAATGTTAATTACTCAGCCTCGGTCGGCTGGAACGTGGCGGGGATTGGGGGATTAGGGGAATGTGGATGCTAACCAGAAAACCAATCCCCAAATCCCCCCGAAGGCCCCGCTATGGTGT
>JBHHUI010000184.1:0-6064 GCA_046753805.1 Anaerolineales bacterium | reverse complement strand
TTGCAACTGTCGTTGCCGTCGCGCTCGGGAGCGGGGTTGGCGCGACTTCGGAGACGCCTCCGTCGGGAAGGCCGACACAGGCGGACGCCGCAAAGAGCAGCAGCGCTAGCAGCCTGATTAGCGAGGTTCGCACGCGCTTACGGCTTGACGACGTGCTCGGTGTGGATAATGCGACGGGTGCCCGTTTCGCCGCGCAGCACAATGGAGTGGGTCTCGGCAATGCGGCCGCGATAACGCACACCGTTGAGCAAGCGGCCGTCAGTCACGCCGGTGGCGGCGAAGAACAGCTTCTCGCTGGTGACCAGTTCGTCGCACAACAGTATCCGATGCGGATCGAGGCCGGTGTGCGCGAGGGCCTCTTTTTCAGCCGGGCTCTGCGGGGCAAGCCGCCCGATCATCGCGCCCCGCAACGCCTTGATGGCGCAGGCTGATATGATACCTTCCGGCACCCCGCCAATGCCCATAAGGATATCCACACTCGTGTTCGGGTCCACGGCCATCAGCGCGCCGTTGATATCGCCGTCCAGCCGCAGCAACGCGCGCGCACCCGCCGTGCGAATTTCCTCAATCAGGGCGGCATGCCGCGGCCGTTCGAGCACAAACACGACGACGTCTTTGACGGGCTTATCCTTGATCCGCGCGACGAGGGCAATCGTCCAGGCCGCCGGCGCATCCAGGCACTCCGGCACCAGCGCGGCGGCTACATGGCGGTCGACCACAACCTTTTCCATGTAAACACCCGGACCGGACGACCACATGGTTCCGCGCGGCGCAATCCCGGCCACCGAGATGGCGTACGGCTTTGCTTCCGCCACAAGGCTGGCGCCGTCGATCGGATTGACGACCACGTCCACCTGCGGCCCGTTGCCGGTACCGACCGACATGCCGCTGTCCAGGGCCGAATGTTCGTGCAGGCGGCCTTCTTCGCCGATGACGATCAGGCCGTCGATGTCGAGCTGATTCAGCGCGGCGACCATGGCGTCTGTGGCGGCCTGGTTGGCGCTCTCACGGTCGCCGCGGCCCATCCAGCGCCCGGCCGCAAGCGCCGCCGCCTCGGTCACGCGCACGAGGTCAAGCCCGATGTTCTTCGAGGGAGGCGCGCTGTTGTTCATTCGTCCAATGCATCCAATAGTCCCGCAGCTTCCCAGGCAAGCATGCCGCCTTCCAAATAATACACCTTACGGCTGCAGCGACCCACTGCGTGCTGGGCTGCGCGCGAACCCCGGCGACCGCTTCGGCACACGAACACGACGTCGCGATCATCGGGCATTGCTCGCTCGTCGGCCAGCAAGTCCAGCAGTGGAAGGATTTCGGCGTCGGGAATGTGTCCGCGCTTGAATTCGCGCTGCTCGCGCACGTCAAAGACATGCGGGGGGGCGTCGCTTTTGAGCAGGCGGCGCAGCGTTTCCGGGCTAATGGAGTTTACATTGCTGCCCGGTGTTTCGGTATGCAGCACGAGCTCTTTGGGCAGCGTGCGCTTGGGAAGGTTCTGGCACTCCAGCCACGCCCGCATTTCGCACTCGTAGATGCAAACAGCCGGATCGAGCACCCGATAGAAGAGATGAGCAAGGCCGCTGGTGTCGCGGTCCAGAAAGTGATCGGGGCCCAGGAATTGAACGAATCCAGCCAGCTGCATGCGTTTTCGAACCACCTCGTTAACGCCGACGAGAAATACATCGCCCGCGCGCTTCCGGTACATGCGCGCGACCGATTCCAACATCCGCACGCCCGTTACGTCCAGGGTATCGACCGCATTCATGCGCAAGATCAAGTAACGCTGCGAGGGGTTCTGATCCAGGTTCGTTCGGATGGCGTCTTCCACATGCTGCACAGCCCCAAAGTACAGCGTGCCGCGTACTTCCATCACAGCCAGTTGCGGACATTGGGGTTGATTCGGTTGATATTCAAAGTGGCGATAGTTGGCGTCGGGCAGCACCGGCCGCACAACAGGCATGGAGGTGCGCACCAGGTAGCGGCCAAAAGAAACCAGCATGCCGGCCAGCACCGCGAACTCCAGAGGCAGGAACAGCGTCGCGCCGAAAGTCGCCGCCAGGATGAGGCTGTCGCCTCGGGAGGCGCGCCAGATGCGCCGGACTTCGCGCTTGTCGACCATCGTGTAAGCTGTCACGATAAGCACCGCCGCCAGCGCGGTGCGCGGCAAGAAGGCGGTGAGCGGGGCAAACAACAATACGATAAGCGCAACCCAGACACTTGAGAAGACGCTTGCCAGCGATGTGCGCGCCCCGGCAGTGAAATTCAACGCCGAGCGGCTGAATGAGCCGGCCGGCGAGTAACCCGAGAAGAATCCCGTGACGAGGTTGGCGAGACCCTGCCCCACGAATTCCTGATTGCTGTCGATATGCTGGCCGCTTTGCGCGGCAATGGCGCGGGAGATGGAGAGCGTCTCGACGAGGCCAATGGCTGCGACCGCCAGCGCGCCCGGCGAGAGCCGCCCGATCAATTCCAGATTCAGCAACGGCAAATGCGCCAGCGGGGGCAGCGTTTGCGGCAACTCGCCCAACACGAGCACCCCGCGGCGATCGAGGCCGAACACAGCCACGGCGAGCGCGGCGAGCGTCATGCCGATGAAGGCGCCCGGCCAGCGCGGATGCAGACGGCGCAGTATCACAATCACAGCGATGGTTGCCGCCCCCAGCCCCAAACTTAACCCATGCGTTTCGGCGGCATGGCGCGCAATTTCGAATGCGGTTTCGTAAAACAGCGCCTGCGTCCCCGGCAGCGTGAGACGCAGCAGGTGCTGGAGTTGATTGACCACGATAAGCACCGCTGCACCGGCCGTGAAGCCGATCACCACAGAGTCGGAGATGAAATTGATCAGCACACCCAGGTGCGCCAGACCCAGCCCCAATTGGAGCACGCCCACCATCACGGCCATCAACCCGGCTGCGGCTGCAAATTCGGGTGTGCCCGGAGCGACGACGGCAATGAGCGCCGCGCCCACGAGGAGTGAATGGGCGTTGGTTGGTCCGCTATGTTGATGCCGCGACGATCCCCACAGACCCCCGACGGCTGCCGCGACGATGGCTGTGTAAAGGCCCATCTGGGGCGGTACGTTGGCGATGAGCGCGAACGCGATCGATTGCGGCACGAGCACGACTGCCACGTTCAGGCTGGCGATCAGGTCGTACCGGAAATCCACGCTCCGATAGGAGCGGATTACTTCGAAGGGATGCGCAAAATAGAGCACGTTCGCACGCATCCACGAACGCACAGCTTCGGCTACGGGCGCAGGATGGGGCGCAGTGGTCATGCGGCCGCCGCGCGCAGCGCGCCGATGTTGTCCGCAATCGAGCCGCCGCCGGCAAAGACGGCGCTGCCGGCCACCAGCACGTCCGCGCCGGCCGCCGCAATCTCGGCGGCGTTGGCGATTTTCACGCCGCCATCCACGCCCAACTCGGCCTCGGAGCCGAGCGCGTCGAGCGCCGCCCGCAGCCGCCGGATGCGCGCTGTGCTGGTTGGGATGTACGACTGCCCGCCAAATCCGGGGTTCACCGACATGACCAGCACACGCGCCACAAGCGGCAGCACCTCTTCTATGGAAGCGTCGGGCGTCCCGGGATTCAGGGTCACACCGGGCCGCGCTCCCAATTCAGCGATGGCCTGCAGCGTGCGGTGCAGATGAGGGCAGGTCTCCGTGTGGACCGTGATCATGTCGGCCCCGGCCCGCGCAAAGTCCGCCAGCAGCCGCTCCGGCTGTTCGATCATTAAGTGCACGTCCAACGACACGCCGGCGGGGGCTGTAATGGGCTTGAGGGCTGCCACGACCGGCGCGCCGATAGTCAGGTTCGGCACGAAATGCCCGTCCATCACGTCCACATGGATGATGGTTGCGCCGGCCGCGATGGCCGTTTGCACTTGCGCGCCGAGGTGCGCAAAGTCGGCGCTCAGGATGGAGGGGGCGATTTTGACGGTGCGGGACATGGGGGAACTGGCGACTGGAAATTGGTTAATTGAGATTACAGAACTTGATGCGTGTTCCGTGAGCAGCGACGAAGAATGGCCGCTTACTGATTACTCGCCGATGATCTCAACTCCCTTCCCGCCGGCGATGACAATCGTGGCGGCCATGCCGATAAAAAGCCCGTGCTCCACAATGCCGGGACGGTCAGCCAACAGCCGGGCGAGCGCTGCCGGGTCCGGGATGCCCCGTTCAAAGTGGCAGCGCACAAGGTAATTCCCGTTATCCGTTTCGACCGGACGGCCATCGCTCTCCAGCCACAACTCGGCGGTCGTGCAGACCGAATTAAGCCAACGCACATGTGCGCCAGCTTCGAACTTCACGATCTCGACCGGCAGCGGACCGCGCCCCAAACGTGGAACTCGCTTGGAATCGTCCACGATGACGACGAAGCGCGCGGCATGGGTAGCAATGATCTTTTCTCGCAAGAGCGCGCGACCAAGACCCTTAATCAGATTGCGGTCCGGGTCCACCTCATCGGCGCCGTCTACGGCCAAATTTAATTTCGGCGTGTCGGAAAGCCCGGTTAGCGGGATACCGAGCTCACGGGCAGCGGCTGCAGTGCGGTCCGACGTGGGCACTCCGCGCACATCTTTCAACGCGCCGGAGTGCAACCGCTCGCTGAGGAGTTCGAGGAAAAACGCAATGGTCGAGCCGGTACCCAACCCGAGCGTCATACCGTCCGAAACATACGCCAGCGCGCGCGCTGCGGCGGCTCGTTTGAGGTCGTTCACCATTTATTCATTGGCAAGCGCGGCTTCGCTCGCAACACTGACGGTCTCCACTGCTTCGCCATTGTAATCCAAGTTTGCATTCCCGGTATAGGGTTTCAAATCAAAGACCAACGCATCCAGATCGATTGATGTGCGGGCAGCGCGCGGCGCGGCACAGCCATTGCGATTACAATAGTCGCCATGCGCGACACACGCGAACACCACGCCGCCTTCGACCTGCGACTCGTTTATCGCGCCGTTCCGGTCGCGGAACATAGCCATGCCGGTTAGATTGTCTGCGGCGGACGAGGCCATGCTCGCAGGAGAAAACGGCCCGGCCGTGCGCACGGCGATGGCAATTATCGTGCGCATGGCGAACGTGGTGGGCGCGCCCGCACTGCTGGACATCACCGGGGCGCACATCGACGGCACGGTTTACATCGGCGCGGCCACACTGGAGTTCGCCGAACGACTGGCCGCGCAGGGCGCGCAGGTGACGGTGCCGACCACGCTCAACGTCAGCGGTGTGGACGAGTTCGGTTGGCGCAACTGGCCGGTGCCGCCCCAATGGGCGGCGAATGCGCGCCGGCAGATGCAAGCCTACCAAAGCATGGGCACTGTCCCCACCTGGACGTGCGCGCCCTATCAGGCCACGCAGCGCCCGACATTCGGGCAGCAGATCGCCTGGGGCGAGTCGAACGCCATCGTCTTTGCCAATTCGGTCCTTGGCGCGCGCATCGAACGCTATCCAGACATGCTCGACATTTGCGCCGCCATTACCGGGCGCGTGCCGGCCGTTGGGTTGCATCTGGAGGAGAATCGCGGCGGACAATTGCTGCTGCGCCTGCGGGGCCTCCCCACCGCCCTGCAAGCGGATGACTCGTTCTATCCGGTGCTGGGACATTGGATGGGCCAAATTGCAGGCGACCGCATTCCCGTCATCACAGGGCTGGAGGTTCAACCGCACGAAGACCAACTGAAAGCGCTCGGTGCGGCGGCCGCGTCGTCGGGCAGCGTCGCGCTGTTCCACGTGGTCGGCGTCACGCCGGAAGCGCCGACGCTCACAGAAGCTCTCCACGGCCAGGAACCGTTGGAGACAATTGACGTAACGATGGACACCTTGCGCGCGGCCCGGCGCGAACTTTCCACCGCCGACGGGGAGCAGCTGGACATGATCGTGCTCGGCAGCCCGCACTTCTCACTGGCCGAGTTTGCCCGGCTCGCGCCGCTGCTGAAAGGGCGCGCGCGCCATGCCGAGGTGGCGTTCCTTGTCACCTCCAGCCGCGCCATGGCCGCCCTCGCAAAAAAAGCCGGTCACCTCGACACTCTGCTGGAATTTGGCGGCAAGATCACGGTGGACACGTGCATACTG
>JBHHUI010000183.1:0-6083 GCA_046753805.1 Anaerolineales bacterium | reverse complement strand
GCCGCCACGCTGACGCCGCCGGCCGTGGCGACTCCGCCGCCCACCGCCACGCCCGCCGGGCAGATCGGGCCGGCGGTTTTCCCCGATGATGTGAATCCGCTCACCGGGCTGGCCGTCGCCGATCCGGCTGTGCTTGAGCGGCGGCCGCTGGCGATCAAGATTTCCAATTACCCCGACTGCGTACGCCCGCAGGACGGCATTGCCCGCGCCGATGTCGTGTTCGAACATTACGCCGAGGGCGGCACGACCCGGTTTACGGCTGTCTACTTGGGCCGGGATGCCCCGCGAGTGGGCTCCGTGCGTTCGGCGCGACTGATCGATCTTGAAATTCCGGCCATGTACCAGACGATGTTTGGGTTTTCCGGGGCAAGCGGCGGCGTCAAACAGCGCCTCGAAAACTCCGATTTCTTTGAGCGCGTGATCTCTCCCGATTTTGAACCCGGACACCCGGCCTTCTTCCGCAAGCCCATCGACGCGATAGCCTGTGACTTGCTTGAGCATACGCTCTTCACCTCCACGGACCGGCTCTGGGACGCCACAGCCGAGCGCGGCCTCAATACGCGCACGGCGATTCCCGGGTCTGTTTTCAATGATGCTGTGCCGGTGGGCGGGCAGTCCGCTACCGACATCACCCTGCGCTATGTCGGTTCCTTTGTGTTCTGGGGCTACAACGCCGCAACCGGAACCTACACCCGGTCGAATAACGGCGCAGTGCACACGGATGGGCTGGATGGGCAACCGGTCGCTGCGGCGAACGTCGTGGCTTTATTTGCCAATCACGTCACGACGGACATCCTGGAGGACTTCGTCGGGTACAACCGCGATACGGGGGCGGGGGGCAACTACTCCGTGGAAATACAGATCTGGGGTGAAGGCCGGGCGATGCTGTTCCGCGATGGTCAGGTGTTCGACCTGCATTGGGCGCGTTGGGAGCGAAACCGGCCGCCCGTGTTTACAGATGACGCGGGAACCATCGTTCCCTTCAAACCCGGCGTGACGTGGTTCCAACTCATGCCGCTCGACACGGCCATCGAACAGGAGTCCGTCGGGGTGTGGAAGCTCACGCCGCCGCGCCCATCCCCGGTACCCGTGTTTCCAACCGCGACCGGCAGCCCCTGAGGCGCCGTTGGCGCCGTGATAAAATGCGCCGCGTCGGGTCGTGACCACGACCCGACGTTGCTTTTGCCCGGCCAGGAGTTTCCCAAACGTCTGCCTGGCTGTGCGGGGTTCAATTCATGCGCAAAACCACACAAATCCGAATCTTTTCTATCAGTTTGATCGGCGCGGTGGTGCTATCGGCGTGCGGCAGCCCGGCTGCGGAGACCTCCGTTCCGATTGCGCCATCAGCCACACCCGCCGGGATTGCAACCGCGCCGCCTCCGGCTGTCACGATCTCGAGCGTTGGCGAGGGGACGCCCGCAGCCACCGAAGCGGGCGTCACTCCGACGGAGGCCGCCGCCGAGGAAGAAGTTGCCGACGCCGACCCGCTCCTGGGACCGGGCAGTTACCCTCCCGGCGTCAACCCGCTCACCGGATTGACAGTAGCAGACCCAGAGGTGCTGAACCGGCGACCCCTGTCGATTAAAATATCGAATTTTCCCCGCTATGTCCGGCCGCAAGCCGGGCTCGGCGTGGCGGACATCGTCTGGGAGCATTATTCGGAAGGGGGCACGTCACGGTTCAGCGCCGTTTTCTTCGCGGCAAATGCGCCCCGCGTTGGCCCAATCCGTTCCGCTCGTCTCATCGACACGACACTGACCGAGATGTTCGACGGCGCGCTGGTCACGTCCGGCAGCTCGCGCGGCACGATGGAGCGGCTGTACCGCAAACCCTGGTTTGACCTCGTCATTTCGGAAGAAACCGGCTATCAGTGTCCGCCGCTGTGCCGCGAAAGCGAGGACACCAATTCGGTGTTCGCCTCCACCGAGGAATTGTGGAATACGCTGCAGGCGGCGGGGCTAAACGCCGCGCCGCAGCTAGATGGCGGGCTGGCGTTTCAGCGGCAGCCGCCGGCGAGCGGGCGGGCTGCCAATCTTGTACGCGTCGATTACAGCAGCGAGGCGCATTCCGAGTGGCGCTACAGCGAAGTTGCCAACCGCTACCATCGTTGGGTAGATGTTTCGCAGACCGAGCTGGAGCCGCACACCGACCAACTGGACGGGCTGCATATCGCCGTCGAGAATGTCGTCCTCCTCTTCGCGAACCACGTAGTGGACTTCAGCGTGCCGGAGGACTTTGACGCCGGCGGCGCAAGCTCCCATTTTGCGACCGAGATACAACTGTGGCTGACCGGTGCGGCGCTTGTGTTCCGCGACGGCCAGGTGTATGAAGCCACGTGGCAACGCATGGAAACGGATGAAATGCTCTCCATCGTGGACGCGTTCGGCAACCCGCTTGCACTGCACCCGGGGCGCACATGGTTCCACATCGTTGGGGCCAAGTCCGTCGTATCTGAGAATGCGCCCGCGTGGACAATTGTGCACAAGTCTCCGCGCGATTTCATCGTGCAGCCCCCGACCGAAACGCCCGCGCCGGGCACTGAACCGGCTGCGAGTGCAACGCCGGAAGGATAGCGCTGCGCAGAGAATTGTCGGATGGCCGGCAGGAGAGGAACTGCACTGCCCAGCCGGTGTTTGCGGCGAAGAGAATGTGGGCGCGGAGGGAAAGGCCCTAGGGGGTCCAGACCATTTCGCCGTGCTGGGTCGCCTCGGCAAGCAACACCGGGTCTCCATCCTGCAAAAGCGCCACGCCGCCCGGATAGACCAGGGCGATGTGTTGACCGTCCGGCGACCAGGCCGGCCACGGGCTGTCCGTCGCAAGGTTGGTCAACTGTGTGAGTTCACCGCCGGCGATGGGAACAGACCATAGTTCCCACGGCGGGCCATGCGCCTCCGCCGCCGGCGCGGCCAACTGCGCGATTAACTCAGACATCAATCCGCTGCTTGCGTCGGCAAGTTCACCCGAGGCTGCGAATACCACGCGCTGTCCATCGGGTGAAATGCGCGGCCCTGCCAGCGCGAAGAATGCGCCCCCGCTCACCAGCTCGACGGCGTTGCCCCCGTCCGCATCGGCAGCCCACAGGCTCTGCCCAAACGTCTCAAAGTTGAACAGGATGTATACAATTCGGGTAACGTCGTGCGAAACGGCCGGCTGCTGACTACTTTCGATGATCACTTCCGGAGCGCTGCCGTCGAACGCCACCCGCTCGATGTTCATCGATATGCCCGTGATTGTGTCGTTCTCGTCGTATAAAGGCCTGGAATGCGTGAAATACAACCACCGGCCGTCGTGTGACCACACCGGGTTGATAAACGATTCGTACTGCACCGTGCGTTCCAGCAGCGGCTGCAAGTTGGCCCCATCCTGATCCGCAAGAAAAATACTGGTGGCTCCCAATTGAGGCGTGCCTTCCGGAGGCGGTTCAGCGTATGCAAGCACCAATTGCGTCCCGTCGGGCGAAGCAGTAATCCCGCCCAGAAACGCCCGCTCCGGCAATTCCCACAACTGCCCGCTTGCGCCTGTGTCGAAATCGATCTCCCAGAGACCCTCCGCGCCCTGGGTGTAGAGCAACCTTCCCGTCAGGCTGCTGGAACTGAGCGTCTCGGAGGTAGGGGCGAGCGTTGCTGTAGGCCGGGACGGTGGCAGGGTCGCCGCCGGCGCGCCGGCGGGCGTGATCTCCGATATCCGCACCTGACAGGCGAATAGACTCAATGCCAACAATGGTGCGGTGAGGCTGAGCTTCATTGATCCTCCTCCGGCACAAGCGTCCGAATGTAATTGATTACATTCCAGCGGTTATCGACCGAAATCGTATCGCCAAAGGCCGGCATAGCGGAGGCGGGATAGCCGTCGGTGATCCACTCGAATATTTGTCCGTCGGTGTGCAAGCCGGGGACCATGTGCTCCTGCATATTGGCCGGCGGCGGATTGAGCAATAGTCCGGCCGGACCGTCGCCCAGGCCCGTGGGTCCGTGGCACGGCGAGCAACTTTGCGTGTAGATCGACTCGCCGATCGCGATCGATTCCTGTGACGGCGGTATCGGATTGACCCGCGCCAGTTCCGCGCGCGCTTGTGCGTTGCCCACGCGCAGCACGCCGATGCCGGTCAAACCCAGAGCCAACGCCGGGAGCAGCCCCAGCAGATTCTGTTGCCGTTGGCTGCGTGTGAGTCCCTGCATCGCAAGCAGATACACAATGGCGCAGCCGTACAATACGACGGCGGTATATCGAAATAGCCGCAGCCGGTTTGCGACCGACCCCGATTGGCCCGGCGCGTTCAACCGCACACCAATATTGGCGAAGGCGTCGAATTCCGCTTCGCGGCGCACGACCACCTGCACCTGCCACTCACCCGGCATGCTCAAGTTGCTGCCCTCGGCTATATAGCGGCCATCGCCGGCGGCGGCGAGCGCCAGTTCGCTTGGCGCCAGTTCGCCGGACAGCGGCGTAAACCGCAATGCCACTTCTCGGGCGTTTGTGACGGGCTGCCCGTCTGTGTCTGTGATGTTCAGACTGAATTCATTCACGCCGATGGCCCCCGGGCGCAATTCTAAATCGAGCTGCAGGTCTTCGGCGCGGGCGTCGAATGTCAGCTTGCCGCGCAACGACTCGGCCGGCGGCGTGGACGCGAAAATACTTGCCAGCAGCACCAGACCGACCCCGAAGAACACCTCGCCGGCGACAGTGCGCCGCAGCTGCCGGACCAGGCTATTGTCGCTTTCGGTCTCGGACAGGGCCAGACGCAACTGGGGCCGCAGGATAAGGATATTAACTGTCGCCAGCGCCAGCAATGGCGCGAGCAGGGCGAGTTTGATCAACAGCGCCCGCCCATAGTCGCTGCCGAATAGCGCGTCCCAAGAGACGACTGTGACAGTGGCGTTGAATACGCCCGTAACAACGAGCAGCCCCATGGTCGCCAGTCCCAGATTCGAGAACCGGGGCACCAATGCCGAGGCGAACTGCAGGCGGGTCGGCCGCAACGCCTCCCGCGTCGAGACTAACCCGACGAGCAAATGCGCGAGGCCGCCCAACCATATGATGGCCATCGCCAGGTGCACCCACATCGCCAGCACCGGGAAGAAAGGTTTGAGCGCCGCGGCGGGATGGCTTCCCAGTGCGATCGAAAAGAGCACTCCGGCGGCTGCAACCGGGCGGGCGTACTCCAGCCAACGCTCCCAGCCGGGATTGCGGATCGCCAGCACGAGCACAAGCGTAATTCGCACCAGCCAGAGCAGCCCGAAGCGCGCTCCGAACAACAGGTCGGCCATGGACGGATCAAACAGCGCGCGCAGAGTTGGTAATCCAGTAGCCAGCGTTACCTGCCAGAGCAGCGCGCCAATATTCGCAGCCAGGAAAAGTGCGAAACCGGCAGTACGCAGGTTGTCAAAGAGGTTATTCACGTCTGTTCCTGGCACGTCCCGGCCGGCGTCGGCGAGAGCGGGCGTCCAGACGTATGCGCGGAAGATAAATCCACCCACAACAAGCGCCAGCCCGAGCAGCGCGAGCCAGCGAGGCACAATCTCGCCCGGGTTCGCGGCAACCACACTGGTGCTGACGGTTCCGGCTGCAGCCAGTGCGCCCGCCTCCACGCCGCCAACGGCAAATGGGAACGTGCCCAGCGTGATGTGGCCGTCCACCACCGAAAGCGCCTGCCACGACACCGTGTAGACTCCGTCGGCCAAAGACCGCAGGCCGACGAAGATGTGTCCGGGATCGCTCGGGTCGATGGATGTCGTGCCAACGTCCACGCGCTCGCCATTGCTCGCGAGCACTTTGATGCTTGTGAAGCCCAATTCCACCGGTTCGGTCAGCCAGATTTCAACCTGGGCGGGGGCTGCGGCGAGGATCGCATTGGGCGTCGGATCGGAGCGCACGAAGAGCGCGTGTGCGCGCACGGGCGCCGCCACTGCGAAAGCAATGGCGGCGCCGGCCATCAGCGCGATCAATCTGTTCAACGAAGGCAGCCGACTGTGGTGCATCGCGTTCCTATTCTTGAATCGTGATGGTGACACTGTCGCCTTGTTCGAGTTCTTCATGCGTGCCGAGCGCCAGATACACCTCGATGGTGTGTTCGCCGGGCTCGA
>JBHHUI010000182.1:0-6142 GCA_046753805.1 Anaerolineales bacterium | reverse complement strand
TACACCAGCAAGGTGTAAAAACCTGCGGCTACCAGCGCCAGCAGCCCATAAGAAAGGCTGCGGACGATCAATACGTCGGTGTCCAGTAGTCGATAGCGTAGGATCGCATAGGCCACCGCCAGCGGGAACACGATCATCGCGGGGAAGTACAGCGTTACGTTGAATGGGACCTGGGAGCCGCCGACGCTCGTAGCCAGGAAATAACCGATCGGGCCGAATGCAACGGCGCTACCCAGGAGTATGATGCGCGCCTGCCCGCGTGCAATTGGCGATGGAGCCATGCGGCTGCGGTAGAGCGTGAACCCGAGAAACGCCAGGATGCCGGCGAGCGAATAGTAAAACTCGTTCCGCCATGCGATGGCGTATGCAGTCGGCCGCGCGATGTCATATAGCACGGCTTCGGCCGCCCCGGCGAGTCCAAACGCCGGAATGAACGCCAGCCAGCGCAACGCGGGATATCTTGCAACCGGGCGAGCTTCCTGTGGGAAAACAAGCGCCAACGTCACCAGACTGGCGGATGCAAGCGAGATTGCTATCGTCCACGCCCACGAGAACACGTGGGTGGTGTACAGGTCGAACAGGCCGCCGAGGATCAGGGCTATGTTGGCACAGAACACCGCAAATAAACGCCCGGCAGCCTCACGCCAGCGAATGCGGAACACCCACAAACCGAGGCCCAGGTATACCAGCCCGATTATGTACGGCACGACGAAGTACGCGATGGTGTCGCGAGTTGGAAACGCTTGAAGGGTTAGAGATAACGGCGGTTGCTGTTGGCCCTCTAGCTCGAACTGGATGCTTATCGTGTCGCCGACCTGGTGCACGGCAAGCGCCCGGTTCAAATCGCGAGTGCTATGAACGGGTACACCGTCGATGCCTGTGAGGTGTGCGGGGAATGCGAGTCCGGCGTCAATTGCCGCCCAGGGTGTGTGCGATTGTGGCCCGACGCCATTAAACACCAGCGTCTGCTCGAGAAATGCGCCAAGAAACGGCTTCTGGATCCAGCGCGCGGCCAGGAGCGGCAGCACAGCCAGAATGACGACAGCGACTACCAGAACCAGTGACGATAGCGCAAATCCAATTTGGTTACCGCGAAGTATGCGATTGTAACGTGCGGTGGTGTCTGCTGCCACGGTAAGCTGAATTGGGCTCCCCCGCGCGAACCAGCCCGGGCCGTCGATCCGGACCAGGCTTGCATCTGGTAACTACCCGGGCTCGCGCGCGGCCACTTCACACCCGCGCCGTTGTTTGCTCCAACAGGTGGTTCGACTTTATACGCATACCGCAAAATTGGCAATAGGTAAATATGTGGAGGCAGCAGAACAAATCGGGGTTGGAAGTGCTCGTGCTTGACGAAGTTGCGGGCGACTCAGTGCTGGACCGGATACGGTTGAATAACCGCTGCGAGGATGCGCACGCTCCGCCAACGCTAGGGGCGCCGGAAGGCGCGCCATTTCAGGCGTGGGCGCACGCGCCCCAGGCGGCGCACGGCCAGCCCGGCGCTTGCGATGATCAGCACGGTTCCCAACAACTGCAACGCCGCGAGTCTTTCGTAAAGAAACAGAATCGACCACCCTACAGAGAGCAGTGTTTCGAGCGGTGAGAGCAGCACCACCTGTCCGCCGCCGATGCGCCGCACAGCCTCGTAAAAGGCAACCTTCGCCAGGTAGGTTCCCAGCAGCGCCATGCCGAAAATCGCGAACCAGCCGACCCGGCCGGGGTCCTGCCATCCGGCGCCGCTGAGCAGCCACGCCGCTCCTAATAGCACGGTCATGATGGCGGTTACATAGTATGCTACGGTCTGGCTGCTGTACTGGCTCAGCCGCCATTGGATCAGCACCACATGGCCGGCATAAGCCGCAGCCGCGACGAGTACGAGGAGCACACCGCCGAGCTTGAAATCACCGCCGAGCCCCACCAGTAAGTAGATACCGGCCAGGCCGAGCAAGACGCGGATTGCATTGCGGTAGGTGAGCTTTTCGCCGCGCAGCGCCAGCAATCCGAGCACGATCAGCGGGTAGACCGAGACGATGACGGCTGCGATCGAGCCGGCGATCTCACGCAGTCCCCAGAAATAGCACAGCACGGCCACTGCGCCCGTGAGGCCGCCGGCAACGCACCACAGGAACCCGCGCCGGTCGATGCGCAGCCAAGCAGGCCGTGCAACGGCGTATGTGACGGTGAATAGCAGCGTCGCAACCAAAAAGCGAACTGCCAGCAGCATGGTCGGGTTGATGCCGGACGTGACCGCCAGGCGTCCCAGCGGCGTGGTACTGCTAAAGCCTATGGCCGTAAATACGGCCAGCCCCCATCCCACAGAGGCGCGGTGATTGACTGCAGCGGCGTCCTGAATCAGAACAGTACCGGCTGCGCCCGGTGAAGTCATGGTGTGTTTGTATCAGCCGGGCGTTGCAGATCGGTGAAATTCGAGTATCAAATCTGTATGAGCACGCCGTCGCCGGCCGATTCTTAATCGACCGAGAATCGATAACCGACGCCGGGGATCGTATGCACGAAACGGGGATTATGGGGGTCCGGCTCAATCTTGCGGCGCAGGCGGCTCACCAAACCGCGCACGAGTTCGCGGTCTCCTTTGCCGCTGTGGCCCCAGACGCGTTCCACGATCACGGCCGTGGGGATAACCTGGTCGCGGTTGGTCATCAATACATAGAGCAGATAGAACTCGAGTTGCGTCAAGCGGCTCGCGCCGCTGCCGGCCACATTAACTGTGCGCGTGCCGGGGTCCAGTGTGATGTCCGCGGATTCCAGCGGGGGGAGCACGAAAGTTGGCACCACCGCCGAGCGTCGCATGTAGACCTGCGCGTAGGCTGCGAGCAGGCGTGGGGAAACCGGTCGCGCGAGCACGAGGTCCGCGCCCTCTCGCAGCAATCGGACGGTCTCCGCCTCAGCGAGCGGGTCTGTAATGATGATCAGCGGCATGCGTGAGTTCGCGCGCACCAGGACGACGTCGCCGGCGACCACGGCGCGATCGTCGGAGCCAATTACGATGAGGTCTGCCCAGTTCTGCTCCCATTCCGCCATGACCTGCCCCAGGTTGCCGCTGGTGGACACTTCCAGGCCGGCGTGTCGCAATACTGGCGTGAGGAAGTCGCGCTCGTCGGGATCGGCTGTGATCAGGAATGCTTTCATGGAACGAGTACACTGGTACTGCGCCGCGAAATTGTAGTGGAGAAAAATGTGCTTGACAACGCGATTCGCCCACGGCATCTTTGTGAAATGGTCGAACCTGAAGTTCGTGCTGATCGAGTGCGGCGTGGCCTGGCTGCCGGGCATCCTATGGCGATTGGATGCCGACTACAAGGCGCTGTGCAAGGAAACGCCGTGGCTGAAGCGGCTGCCGAGTGACTACGCGCGCGACCACATCCGTCTGACCAAGCAGCCGCTTGAACAGCCCGCGAACAAGCAGCACCTGTGGGATGTGCTCGCGGCCATCGATGGCAAACAGACGCTCATGTTTGCCTCCGATTATCCGCATTGGGACTTCGACGATCCGATCAGTCTCAATATCCCTTCCGATTGGCGCGAGAACATCTTCGACCTGAATGCACGCCAGGTCTACAAGCGATTGCCACGGCTAAACGGCGCGCGGCCAGACGTACCCGGGTCGACGAATGGGGCCTCCGATGGTACGACGTGACCGCCGGCCACATGTGGCCGGCCGGGCCGACGATGTGCGCCCGGGCGAACAGCGCATTGTGCAAATCAATGGGCGCAGCGTGGGCGTGTTCAATGTGGCGGGCAGGTATTATGCGCTGCACAACCGCTGCCCGCACACAGGCGGCGCGCTGTGCGAGGGTCCGGTCTTGGGCACGACGCTGTCCACGGACGAGTTCCGCTTTGTTTACGGGCGCGAAGGCGAGATTGTGCGCTGTGGATGGCACGGCTGGGAATTTGAGATCGCAACCGGCCAGGCGCTGGCAGACCCGAAAATCCGCGCGCGGACTTTCCCGGTCACCGTCGAGAACGGCGATATCGTCGTTCATATTTAGACCGCGCTGCACGCCGCCATCAGGCATTTGCACTGCTGGTCGGGGCGCAGCGGGCCTGTTAGAGGTCGAACTTTAGCATGACCTCGTCCAGGCTTTGCGCCGAGCCGAGTACGGAAATGTGATCGCCCAGCCGGAGCTGTGTGTAACCGTGAGAGACGATCGTGTGTCGGTCACGGCTTACCGAGATGACGAGCACGTCGGGCGGCAGGCGCAGGTCGCGCAGCATCATCCCATCGAGCGCCGGATTGCGCAGCTCGAATTCCACAATGTCCTGATCCGCTTCCATCCCCAGCATCAACGACGCGGCGGTTGGCGACCGTACCATGTGGTCCAGCAAGCTGACGATGGCCGTGGCCGGATCGACGACCAGCGCGCCTAATGCGTGGAAGCGCTCGAAGTTTGCCCGATCGTGGATCCGCACAACCACGTCCTGGGTACCAAAATGCTCGAAAACCAATTCGCAGATGGTGTAGTTTTCCTCATCTGATAACAGCGTTACAACGGCGTCGGCCTTGTCGAGCGCGAGCAGTCGCAGACTCGCCAGTGAGAAATCGGGGATTATCTGCAACCGCACATCGGCTTCTTCCCGGGCCGGCGGCTGCGCGTCCGCAAGCGCGACGACTTTCACCTTCCAGCCATGATTGTTGAGCTGGCGCGCCAGGGCCAGCGCCTGATCCTCCAGTCCGAAGATGACGGCGTCGCGCACGCCCTCGTCTTCCGGCGCCGCCGCTCGCTGGTGCGTCTCGCCGGCGCGGCCAAGTGCGTATTTAATCGCGATCGGCCCTATCAGTTCATTGAGCACCACCACAGAAATAATTAGCGTTGCCAACGAGCTTCCAAATTCCGGAAATTCTACGGCGACCTCTTTCGCCAGGCCGAGCGCCACGCCGGCCTGGGTGATAAATGCCAGCCAACGGATGCGGTTGTGTTGCGCCGGTTCGCGGGCGACCATGCCGCCGATAAAGGAACCGGTTGTGATTCCCGTTATTCGCGCGACAAACAGCGCCAGCGCAAACGGCCAGGTCATCGCGAGCACGTCCAGTTCGAGAGAAGCGCCGGTCAGTGTGAAGAACGCCACATAGATCGGCAACCCGTTTGCTCTCAGTATGTCTATCCATTCGGCGCGGCGGGAACTGCGGTTTGTGACGACGAAACTACCGACCAGGCATACGAGCAGCGGCTCTAGAAAAATCTCAAACGCCAGGTGCGTGTGACTTAAACGGCGCACCTCCGCCGCGAGTAGGAAGACCCCCAGACCGGCCGCGAGTATCAGGAGAAGCTTTAGACGGGTGGATGTATGCAGCCCCAATATGAAGTGCAGCATGCTGGCCAGTAGCAGCCCGAGCGCCAGCGAGAGCAGGAGTTCCAGCCCGAGTAACGCCACGAACCCGACGTTCAAACGCAGGTTCATGATGATGGCGTCGGCGACCGAAGTGTTAATGGCGAACAGGACAATCACGACGACATCCATGATGACTGTTACGCCAAGGATAGTCTGAGTGAAGGGGCCTTTGGCCCGCGTTTCGTTAATGACAGCGATGGCGTCCGATGGCGAGCGCGCTACCAGGATGGTGCCGGTCAGCAACGAAATAGCGATGCGCGCGCCCGATGGCAATGCACGCATGAACGGGATCAGGTCGGACAGCCAAAACATCGTCAGGCTTCCCAGCGCGTAGGTGGCTGCTGCAAGTCCGACTGTGATCCACGCGATGCTGCGCAGGCGGTCGCGCAGCTCTTCCAGGTAGAGTTCACTTCCGGCGGCGAAGGCGATGAAGGCCAGCGCCACTTTGTCCACAATCCGCAGTGGTTCCAGCGCCGAAGCCGGGATCAGGTTGAGTGCGAATGGGCCGGCGATGAGGCCCGTGAATAGAAACCCCGTTATGAGCGGCAGGTGGATTTTCGAAAAGAATCGCCCAATGCGTTCTGCGGCCAGGGCGATAATGCCGAACCCGATGCTCACGACGATCAAGTCGCGTATGGTCTCAAGATGCATGGGCCGCAGTGTACCCTGAAATCGCGGCTTTGTAACGTGGATGGTACCTACTCAGCCTCGGTCGGCTGGAGCGTGGCGGGGATGGGGGGATTATGAAATGCCCTTTGGGTAGGGGAATGCGCGCCCAGCGTGCGAACCA
>JBHHUI010000181.1:0-6144 GCA_046753805.1 Anaerolineales bacterium | reverse complement strand
CGGCAAAGCCGGTCATGTGCGAGCCGCCACCGTACGCGCCATCCACGCCCTGGTAGTCCCAACCGTGGCATTCCTTACAGCGCCAGGTGTCTTTGCCGCTGCGCGTGTTGGAATCCTGCGTTGCCCACAGCGGATGATCGTCCTCGGGTTGATCCAGGCCGAGCGGGACCCACCACTTGTCGTACAGCAGACCGCCTCGGAGCGGGTCGCCAAACAGTTCGGGGGCAGCTTCTTCGGCTGGGGCCTCCGCTTGCGTTGGCGCCGCTGCCGGCGCTTCTGTAGTTGCTGCTGGACCGCAGGCTGCCAGTACAAGCCCCATGGCCGTCGCCAGCCCCAGCAGCAGGCCTAATCGACTATGTTTTGACATGAAATCCTCCCATTCGAAGTGCGCGCATTAAACGGGGTCCACTTGCGTGGTTTGTGAAATAATCCCCAAAGCAGACTTTAGCACACGGGTCAGTCGCATAACCATTCGCGAATGTCGCGATTGCGTCCTCGCCGGGTGCACAGAAACCTCGCGATGCTATAATGCTGCAATGGCTCGTAAGACCGGCCCCGCAGACGATCCGTCGGGCCAGGTGGTTCGCAGTCCCCGCAAAGTGAACCAAAACACCCTGCTTCGTCGGGTCAACATAATCCGCTATGCGCTGCCGCTGCTGCTGTTCGGCATCGTCGTTGGCTTTGAGGGGTGGGAGCATGTGATCCGCCCTGGCCGGTTCAAGCTTGATTTCTACCTCAGCTTCGAGGTGTTCTTCTTCGGCATCGTCGGGCCGCTGGCTGTCTTCGTGGTGCTCACCTACATCGTCTATCTGCTCAAGCGCCAATTCGCCGTCACGCGCGAACTGGAAGCGCTCAACCTGAACCTGGAACACAAGGTGGTCGAACGCACCGGGGAGTTGGCGGCGCGTAATGAGGAGTTGGCGCGCGCCAACGCCCAGCTTCAGAAGCTGGACCAGCTCAAATCGGACTTCGTATCGCTGGTGAGCCACGAATTGCGCGCCCCGCTGACCGCGCTCAACGGCGGTCTGGAAATGACTTTGCAGCAGGCCGAGCGCCTACCGGCCGCGTCGCGGCGCATCCTGGAGGTGATGGCGCACGAGAGTGAGCGCCTGACGCGCTTCGTACAGACGATCCTCGACGTCTCGCGGTTGGATGCCGGAAAGTTAGCATTGAATCCGGGGCCGGTGGCCGTGCTGCCGCTGCTGCAGCGCACTGTGGCGGTCCTGTTTCCGGACGCGCGACGCAAGATTGCATGGCAGGTTCCTCCCGCGCTGCCGCCTGTGTGGGCGGACGAGGTCTACCTGGAAGAATCCATCCGCAACTTGTTGGCGAACGCCGACAAATACTCGCCGCCGGATAAGCCCATCGAGTTGGGCGCGCGCCTGGCGGAGGGTTGTATCGAAATTACGGTTGTGGACTACGGGCCCGGCATCGCGCCGGAGCGCCAGGAGCGCATTTTCGAGCGCTTTCAGCGTTCCGAGCGGGGCGACCGTGTGGCGGCTGGGGGTTGGGGCCTGGGACTGTACTTTGCGCGCGCCCTCACCACGGCCCAGGGCGGTGAACTGACTGTCAGGTCTCCGGCGCACAACTCCGGCGGCGCGCCGGGAACGGCCTTTATGCTGCGCCTGCCCGTAACGGCCGACGTACCAGAATATGCCTGAAGTTTTACTGATCGACGACGACGAAAGCCTGACGGAGTTGCTCGGCGCGTATCTGTCCGGCCAGGGCTACTCGGTGCGTCTGGCGCGCGACGGCCGCGAAGGGATGCGTGAGTTGTTCCAGCGCCAGCCGGACCTGGTGCTGCTCGACGTGACCATGCCGCAGCGCGACGGATGGGAGACGCTCCAGCGCCTGCGCGAAGTGAGCGACCTGCCAGTGATCATGCTCACGGCGCGCGACGAGGAGAGCAACGTCCTGCGCGGCTTCTCGCTGGGCGCCGACGATTACGTCACCAAACCGTTCAGCTTTGCTCAGTTGGCGGCGCGCATCCGCGCCGTGCTGGCACGCGCAGACCGCCAACCGGCCGACGACACACAGTTCCAGATCGGCGACCTGATCGTCGACATGCGCACGCGCCAGGTTTGGCGCGGTACCGAGTCTATTGGCCTCACCCCGACGGAGTTCAAACTCCTGACGGCGCTCATGCGCCATGCGGGGGAGGTGATTTCGCCGGACCAACTTGTGCGCGAGGTATGGGGGCCGCAATACGCCGGCGAGGTCGGCCATGTGCGCCGCTATATCTGGCACTTGCGCCAGAAGATCGAACCCGACCCCGAGCATCCGCGCTACCTTCACAACGAACGCGGCTTCGGCTACTCCCTTCGCTCTACATAAGCGCACGTAGACGCGCCTGTCCGGCATTCGCCGCGACGGTTACTCCCGTTGTGTTGGTGTTGCCTGTCAGCGACCCGGCGCCCGCAGCAGCGTTTGTGGAAATGATGAATGAAGCGCAGTGACAGGCGCCAGCATTCCCGCGTCTGCGTTAACTGCGCTGCGCGGTTTCAGGTCACGGCCTCGACGCGCTGCAGGTCCGGAAAGAATGGGCGCAGCGTGCCTTCCACCCAACCGTGCAGGGTCGTCGTCGACAGCGCGCAGCCCACGCACGCACCACCCAAGCGCACCTTAAGCACGCCGTTGGAGTAGTCCTCAAACTTGACCCAGCCGTTGTGATACTGCTCCATGTAGGCGCTGATCGCATCCAACAGCGCGATGATGCGTTCGGAGTCGCTGGCGTTGGCGGGCGTGGCGCCGGGAGCCAGGCCTGGTTCATCCGGAGAATTCTGTGTCATTGGCGTTACCCTCGATCCGTGACAACAGCATAGTCCAGGTCTGCGAATTTGCAAAGGCGACGATGCGCATGGGCGTGCTGCAAACCGCAATCAATCGAGCGGCAACCCCGCGCGGGCGAACTTGGTTTCGATTTCGCGCATCACATCGTGCGCCGTTTCTTCGAGGTACGGAAACGCGAACCACGCCGTACCCAGCCCGAAGAGCACGCCGGTGATCAACCGCATCCAGGAGTTGAACGACCCGAGCGCGTCGCCGGCGTAAAACAGGGGCGCAAACGCGTTGCCGGTCAGCGCGGCCAGCCAGGCGTTCGAATCGCGAAACCCCTGCCCGATGCCGGCTAGGTCGCTGACGAAGTGCGTGCCGCCGTCCACGACCATCGGCAAGCCGAGCAGTACAAAGCCCCACCAGGGTAACGGCCGCAGGCGCTTGCGGAGCGCCGCATACAGGAGCGCGCTGAGGGGGATGGTGGTGTACAGCGACACCATGCGGTCGGACCAGGCGACCTTCCAGCCCAGGTCGGGGTTGCCGACGAAGCGGCGCAGCACGAGCGGGTTGAAGGTGTTCTGCCAGGCGGCCTGCACCTCGGGGAGGGAGTACATGGCTTTGGGGCCGAAGAGGAAGAAGGAGCGTTGTGGGAGCTGGTGGCACTGGGTGGAGTAGACGGCGTAGATGACGTTGCCGGCCTTGAACCAGCCGAGTTGCATGAAGATGGGGGCCAGCCAGGGCAGGCCGACGTAAATCCCAAACAGCAGCGCCAGCCAGAGCAGCCAGTGCTGCGTCAGGCGATACAGCAAGCGGTTCGAGACGACGGCCCAGCTTTGTCGGGGTTTGGACGTGGAATGGGTTGTGGCCATATTTGCCGGCTCCAAATAGATCGAGTGTGCCACACGCGCGGGACTGCCGCGAGCGCCATTTGGCCTATTCGCCCACCCGTCAATTGGCGGGCAGGTTGATCCCGGTACGATTGCTCTCGTCGGGGTCAGCGGCAGCTCATTAGCGCTCCGGTTGCTGGGCAGCCCCGCCGATGGCGTGGCCGCTCAGGTAACCGACGTAGGCCGGTACCAGTGGCAACACGCAGGGCGAAAGAAACGAGAGCAGCCCGGCCAGCAGAGCAATCAGATAGGTCGGCGCGGCCGCCCCGCCCAGGGGTAGGTCAAGAAACAGCCCGTTGCGCTGCGCCCAGATAGCGATCAGCGTGATGCGGTTCGTCAGCATCAGCACGCCGATGGCGATCAGGAATAGACCGCTGCCGATCTCGATCTTGCGCATGTGGGGTCGCAGACGGCGCACCACGCGCACCGCGCGTTCCATAACCAGCCCGATGGCGAGAAACGGCAGCCCCAGGCCGAGCGCGTAGCCGCTGGAAAGCACCATGGCCTGCCCGCTCGTCTGCTGGCTGAAGCCGAGCGTCAGGATCGCGCCCAGCGTTGCGCCCACACACGGCGTCCAGCCAGCGGCGAAGAACACGCCCATCAGCGCCGAGGACAGCCGCCCGCCGGTGCGACCGGTGTGATTCCATTGCGGGCGCGTGTCGTAGAAGAACCAGGGAATTCTGATCACTCGCAGCGTGGCCAACCCAAACAGGATGACGACCACACCCCCGATTGTGCCGAGCACGGGCTTGTAGGTTCCGAAGAGTTGACCCAGCGCCGTCGCTGCGCCGCCCCAGCCGACGACAAAGACGAGCGAGAAGCCGAACACGAACAGTACGGCGTGTGTGAACACGGCGAGCCGCGCCCCCGCGCGCATCGGGGCGACGGAAGCAGCAGATTCAGTCATTTGGCGGTGAATTCCTTTTATTTCGTGGTCAACCGAGGCTGGCATTTTCCATTTATAACGCGTGTCACATCGAGCACCATCAGACGCGAGAAATCCTCGAGATCACTGCAACGGGAGCGTGAAGCTGAAGCGTGCGCCGGTCCCCGGCTGACTTTCCGCCCACACGCGACCGCCGTGCGCTTCTACCAGTTGCCGCACGAGCGCCAGTCCGATTCCAGACCCGCCGCTCGCACGATTGCGGCTCTTCTCCGCGCGCCAGAAGCGGTCGAAAACATGCGGGAGGTCTTCGCGAGCGATGCCGGGGCCGGTGTCTTGTACTGTAATCAGTAACCAGCTATCAGTAGTCGGCGTGGTAGCGACAGTTGCGTTACCAATCTCTGGCGACTGATGACTGGTGACGGAACACTGTAAACTGATCACGCCCCCAGAAGGCGTGTAGCGCAAAGCATTGTCGAGCAGATTGCGGAGTACCTGCCGGAGCCGGTCGGGGTCGGCGGCGACCGGCGGCAAGTTGTCTCCCGCCGCAACTCGCAGCGTGATCTGTTTCTCGTCGGCCCGCGCCTGAAACTGCTGGGCAGACTGCTCGGCCAGTGCGGCCACATCCACGCGCTCGCGTTCGAGCACCAATTGCCCGGCGTCCGCCAACGACAGCGTGCGCAAATCCGCTATCAAGCGGCTGAGCAATAATGTCTCCTGGTGGGTGGCGGCCAGCTCTTCCGGAGAGGCTGGGAGCATACCGTCGAGCATGGCTTCTAAGTTGCCTTGAATAATCGTCAAGGGCGTACGCAGCTCGTGCGCGATGTCGGCGATGAGATCGCGGCGTTCAACCTTATCCTGTTCGAGCGCGGACGCCATCTGGTTGAAGGTGCGTGCAAGCCGGGCTACCTCGTCGTCTCCGGCGGACTCCACGCGGATGGATAGGTCGCCGGCCGCGATGCCCTGCGCGGCCTCCGCCAGGCTGCGCAGCGGGCGGGTGATCTGCAAGAACAGCACCGAGCCGACGACGAGCGTCAGCCCGATCGCGGCGACGCCGCCCAGGATGACCGTACGGTTGACTGAGGCCAGAAAGGCGTTTGCCGGGACCGACGCCGGCGCAATCGACGCGCCCAGGATCCATCCGACCGGACTGCCGCCCACTTCGATCGGCGCGCCCATCTCCAGGTCGGAATCCGCGACCTGCGCGCCGACCAGCCGGTTGGCCGTGTCGGCCACGACGCGGCCGTCCGCATCGGTCAGGATCAGACGCTGGCCCATGCCGGACCACATACCGACGCCCATGCCACTGCCGTGCATGCTCAGCATGTCGTTCCCCATCATGCCCTGCATGCCGCCGAGCGGCGACTGGTCTCCCGAAATCGACCACGGATTCGCAAGTACGGTCTCAACGCCCTGCCACGAGCCAGTCTGATCATAATAGGTTGCCAGCGCCGGAGCGATGGAGACCGCCCATTGGCGTCCAGTGGCCGTCAAATAGAGATCAAACTCGTGGGCCGTATTGCGACCGACCAATACGATCACCGTTCCGACGGTAACCACAATCACAAAGCCGAACGCGCCGACCAGCCGAAACCAGAG
>JBHHUI010000180.1:0-6147 GCA_046753805.1 Anaerolineales bacterium | reverse complement strand
GATGATCCTGGGCTTTATCGAACACCAGCGCGGCGCGTTGGAAGACTCGACTCTGCAAATGCTGACCCTGGCGCGCGGTGTGGCGGAAGCGGTGGATACGGCGCTCGAGGCGATCGTCGTGGGCGCAGGTGGGCGCTCTCTTGCCGACCGGCTCGGCGAATATGGCGTTTCGCGCGTACACGTGGCGACGGGAGCCGGCCTCGACGATTATGCGCCGGAAGCGTGGGCTGCGTGCATCGCCAGCTTGATTGAATCCCAGTCGCCTGAAGCGGTGCTCGCCAGCGGCGCCGATCGCGGCAACGAAGTCATGGCCTATGTGGCCGCGCGCCTCGGCGAGGCGCTGGCGGCCAATTGCATCGAAGTGCAGCCCGGCGAGACCTACGAAGTGCGCCGCCTCCGCTGGGGCGGCAGCCTGTTTGAGCGCGCCCGGCTGCACGGCAAGACGAAACTGCTTACGGTCGCGCCCCACATGATCGAGGTCCAGCCCGTTGCGGATGCGTCGCCCGCCCAGGTGCGCGAGTTCGCGCCGGAGCTCGCTGCGCGGGACTTTCGCGTACGCGTATCTGACCGCGTCGCGCCGGAGGCCGGCATCACACTCACGACAGCGCCGGTCGTCGTCGGCGGCGGGCGCGGCGTCGGGAGCGCCGAAGGGTTCGCCAAATTGGAAGACCTCGCGGCGGTACTTGGCGGCGCCGTGGGCTGCTCGCGCGCCGTCACCAACAATGGCTGGCGTCCCCATTCCGATCAAGTCGGCCAGACGGGTGCGCGCATCACACCCGACCTGTACATTGCCTGCGGTATCAGCGGCGCGATCCAGCACTGGGTGGGCTGCATGGGCGCAAAAAAGATTCTGGTGATCAATACAGACCCGGAGGCCCCCATCATCGCCAAGTCGGATTACGCCGTGATCGGCGATTTGCACGAAGTCCTCCCCGCGCTTTGTGAGGCGCTCCGGGCGCTTCAGGAGTAACGCGCCGTACCTGCTGGGTCGGCGCTGCCCCGCTAGAGCGTCAAGCGCACGTCACGCTGTGCGCTTTGCGTTTCCACAATCATTTCCATTCCAGCAAAGGACTCCCCAATGCCCCAACAGATTGTCGAGTGCGTGCCGAATATTTCAGAAGGTCGCAATGTGCAGATCGTGGACGCGGTGGTTGAAGCGGTCAAGGCCGTACCCGGCGTCACCTTCCTCGACCGCAGCAGCGATGCCGACCACAATCGCTCTGTACTCACGTTCGCTGGTCCCCCCGATGCGGTGGTGGCCGGGGCGTTTGCGTGCATTTCCAAAGCCGCCGAGCTGATCGACATGGACCAACACGAAGGCGGCCACCCCCGTATGGGTGCGACCGATGTCTGTCCGTTCATTCCCGTGTCTGGCGTGACGATGGATGAGTGCGTCGAGTTGGCGCGCGCGCTCGGCAAGCGCGTGGCGGACGAACTCGGCATTCCAGTCTACCTATACGAGAAGGCTGCCATGCGACCGGAACGCGAAAACCTCGCCCGGGTGCGCAAGGGGCAATACGAAGGCATCCGGGACGAGATAGTGAGCAATCCTGACCGCGCGCCCGATTTCGGCCCGGCCCGACTGGGCAAGGCCGGTATCACCGCAATTGGCGCGCGCCCGTTCTTGATTGCATACAACGTGTATCTCACGACGGACGAGGTGGGGGTGGCGAAAGCCATCGGCAAGGCGGTCCGGCACTCCTCCGGCGGGTTACGTTTTGTGAAGGGCATGGGGCTGCTCGTGGATGGACGCGCCCAGGTTTCGATGAACCTGACCGACTACACGCGCACGCCGGTGTACCGGGTGCAGGAGATGATTCGGCGCGAAGCAAATCGGTACGGCGCGGACATCCACCACGCCGAATTGGTGGGACTGATCCCACAGGAAGCGTTGATCGACTCGGCGCAATGGTATCTGCAACTCGACCAATTCGAGCGGCGGCAGGTGCTCGAAATTGCGCTCGCCGAGGCTGCGCCCGAAGAAGCGCCAGCATCCGCGCCGGATTTCTTGGACCAACTCGCCGCCGGTACTGCGACTCCGGGGGGCGGATCGGCGGCTGCGTACAGCGGCGCGATGGCGGCCGGGTTGGCGGCGATGGTGGCGCGGCTGACGATCGGCAAGAAGAAGTACGCCGAAGTGGAGAGTCGCATGCAGGCGATTGTCGAACGCGCCGAGGCGCTGCGCGCAACGCTGCACGCCGGTGTGCAGCGTGACGCGGCCGCCTTTGACGGCGTCATGGAGGCGTTCCGCCGGCCCAAAGAGTCGGAAGCGCAACAGGCCGCCCGCAAGGATGCGATTGAAAGCGCCACGCACGTGGCGTCCGAAGTTCCGCTCGAAACCGCGCGGCAGGCCGCTGAGGTCGTACAACTCGCGGCGGAGCTGGCCGAAACGGGGAATGTGAATGCCGTAACCGACGCCGCCGCGGCGGCGTCCCTGGCGCACAGCGCCGTCCACGTGGCTGGACTCAATGTGAAGATTAACGCGACCAGTGTACGCGATCGCGCTGCAGCTGCCGGCTGGCTAAATCAAATCGCCGAGTTGGAAGCCTCTGTGAAAGAGGCGCTGGAGCGCGCCCACGCAGCGGTGCGGGCGCGCGGCGGGATTAGCTGATACCCGCCGCTGCGAACTATCCCCCATCCGCGCCCGCGCGTCTTCGCTGGTACGCGATCACCGCCAACGGAAGCAGCATCCACGGGACGAACGATCCGAGCCACACGGTGAGGCCGACAGCGGCCCACGACAGCGGCACCAGCAGCCATGCTGGGGCGGCGGCAGTTAGCACGACGTGGTCGTAAAACAGCCCGACCGGATTTGCCAGCGCCGCCGCAGCCCACGCGACCTTGCGCTGCTGCAGTACCCCCCAAGCGAACACAAGTACGGCCAGCAACGCGATCGCGGCTACGCTCCAGGACGCGTGCCGCTCGATGGCCCAGAGACTTGGCGCGTTGCCGCGCGTGGTATATCCGAACTGCGGCGCCGCCGCCAGCCACTCGCGCGGCCAACCGGGGCGCAGGAGGAGGAAGCCGCCCCAGAGCGCGGCGACGGATACCGCCCACCGCGCGAACGTCCGCCGGTCGGAGCGCAACCAGCGCAGCAGGTGCCACGGCAGCAGCACGAGCGCCACCTGTGGTTTGAGGGTGATCGCCGCGCCCGCCAGCGCCGCGGTCCAACCGGACCTCATCCGCGCGCCCAGCGCCCAGAGCACCAGGTCCACCTGACCCGATGAGAACATGTGCAGCACAGGAAAATAGAGCGCCCACGCGACGACGCGCTTGCGCAGCATGAACACCAGCAGCCCGGCGTTAGCGGCCAGCCAGACGCCAAACGCGATCCGCTGCGGTATGAGCGCAAACGTTGCGAATAAATACGCAACCGGCAGCGGGTAGAAGAAGTGAGCGACGGAATAAGGGCTTTGGCCGTCCAGCACAGCTCTGCCGGCCTGCCAGAGTACGCCGAAGTCAAATCCGTTCATGGCGGGTGGGGCAAGTTATCGGCGCGGAGACGCGCGTCGCCTGAGCGGCGCCGGGCAACCCTGAAACAGGTGCATTTTCACAAGGGAGGGAAACGGAAACCCGCGCGTTATCCTAGCTGCGCGGCATCCACAGAATAATCGACACGCCCACGAGGCACAGGGCGACTCCGAGCCAATCCCATCGGTCCGGCTGCATGCCGTCGATAAGCCAGCCCCACAGCAGCGCTAACGTGATAAAGATGCCGCCATACGATGCAAATGTGCGTCCAAAACTGAATACTTGCGTGGTCTGGATAATTCCGTAGATTGCCAGCGCTGCGACGCCCAGTAAGCCCCAAATCGGTGATCCGCCGGTGCGCAGCCACCGCCAGATTAGATAGGCTCCGCCGAGTTCCGCCGCGCCGGCCGTCGCGAACAGGCCGACTGTGCGGAGCACACCCAGGAAAGCTGGATTCATGCTAGGGTGTAACGAACGTCCCATTCCGCAGGTCCTGGATGGCCTGGCGGATTTCGTCGGCTGTGTTCATGACGAATGGCCCATACGGCGCGATGGGTTCGCCGAACGGCGCGCCGGATATGAGCAGAAACCGCACACCGTCATCCGTGTCAACCTCGATCCGGTCGCCGTCCCCGAAGACGACCATCCGTACAGATTCAACGGAGTCCCTTCCAACGCCGAATCGGCCGGCGCCCTCGAACACATACGCCAGCGCAGTGTGGCCGCCGGGGATGGCGTGTTCGAGCCGGCTGTTCGGTTCGAGGCGCACGTCGAGATAGGTAGGGCGGGCGGCGATCTCTGCGACCGGGCCGGGTGTTCCCCGCACCTCGCCGGCCACCACCCGCACATGCGCCCCATCCTGCAGCACGTCAGGGATGGACTCCGCTGCAACCTCCTGATAGCGCGGCGCAGTCATCTTCATGGCGGCCGGCAGATTCACCCACAATTGGAATCCGCTCACAGCCCCGTCGGGGCCGCGGCGTGGCATCTCCTCGTGCATGATGCCGCGTCCGCTCGTCATCCACTGGACATCCCCGGGGCCGATCATCCCGGCGTTGCCCAGGCTGTCGCGGTGGTGGGTGGACCCTTCAAGCATGTAGGTGACCGTTTCTATGCCCCGGTGCGGGTGCATTGGAAACCCGCTGATTGGCCCCTCGAGCGGGTCTCGGAAGCTGAAATGATCGAACAACAGGAACGGATCTAATACATTGGAAGGGTGGGGCGCAATCGACCGCCGCAGTCTGACGCCGGCGCCCTCTATTACAACTTGCGGGATGATGATATCGGTTACGGGTCTACTGTTCACGGGAGAATTACGCATCCTTTGATTGTTCATCGGGCGGCGTCGAGACGTCGCAAGATTCTACTCTAAAAGGTGTGCACCGGCCGCACCGGGCGCGATGCATCAATCTCGAATTGCAAACGCCCCGTGAGGTCATGACTGCTCGACAACCAGAGCCTTCATTCAGGAATTAGTCGCCGATGATTTCATGTCGTAGGCGCGTTGCCGGAAAGCGCATGTCGGGCGGCGCTTGGCTGCGGTGCACAAGACGCAGTTCATTTATCGCCCTCTCCTGCCATGAGATTGAGGAATGCCTCCAGTAGATTCGGATCAAATTTTTCGTTCAAGCTTTGCATAATCTCCAGCGCTTCTTTGGGTTTGTAGGCAAGTCTGTATGGCCGGTCACTGGTCAAAGCATCATAGAAGTCGGCTATATGCACGATGCGTGCTTCAAATGGGATTTGCTCGCCCTCGAGTCCGTGCGGGTAACCGCTTCCATCGAATGCTTCGTGATGGCTGAGGACAACTGACTCAATGATTTCTCCAAGTTCCAGCGAAGCAATTAATTTGTGTCCAAGGGTTGTGTGTTGCTGCATCATCACGTATTCAGCATCGGTCAACAAAGTGGGTTTGTGGAGCACAGAATCGCTGATTCCAGCTTTGCCGATGTCGTGAACGAGCGCTGCCCGGCTAAGTATTCTCTTGTCGGCAGGCTCGAATGCGAACCTGGCATCGCTTGCCAATCGCAAGGTTAGGTCTGCTACACGGTCAGAGTGCCCTTTGGTATACGGGTCTCGCATCTCGATTATTCTGGTCAGGAGGGTAAGCAGATTGTCGATCATTACCCCCCTTTCTACATAGAGTCTTTCCCGTACTTTGATCGAGTTTGCCTGCTGATCGAGTAACTCGACCTGCTCATTAATTCGCTGACGTTGCTCGGCGATAGCCGCCTCATGTTCCGCGATCGTCTGCTCGTGTTCCGCTATGGTCTGCTCATGTTCCGCAATGATCCGCTCGTGTTCTGCAATCGTCTGCACATAGCTGTTGGTCGTTGGCTCGGACTCGCTACGCCCGTGTGTTTCCTTGGTCATGATTATTCAGTAATCCTGATGGCAGCCAGCGGCCGAGCGAAACTTGCAATCACCCGACCGCTTAGGATGGATCGAGTTCGCGCCCGGTGGGCGTGACGCCGGCGCAAACGGCTGTGACGAAATCCTCTTCCGACCAGTCGGTCAATTTGCCGGCTGGCGTGAGGTTTGCGGCCAGCGGCGCATTGGGCGGCGCGCCGGGGATCGGCCTGTGTCTGGAGGCGAGTATACTTGTTAAATATGACCACGCCGCTCCATTTAGTCAAATTCCAGCGTAACTACTCAGCCTCGGTCGGCTGGAGCGTG
>JBHHUI010000179.1:0-6165 GCA_046753805.1 Anaerolineales bacterium | reverse complement strand
TGTGGGTCTACGTGCTGATCCTCTTCGCGTTTAACGCCGTGCTCCTTCCCGCCAGCGTGTTCACGTTCCGTTTCGCACTCCGCCGTGTCAAGCAAACTGGCAGCCTGGGCCACTACTGATCGGGCCGCTCCGCACCTGCCCGCGCGCGTTGCCGCCGTGCGGGATTGGGCGCAGCGCCACCCGTTTTGGCTGCTCATCGGTCTCGCGTTGGCAGTGCGCGTGTTCCCCGCCACCGTGCGGTTTGTCGTCGGCAGCGATGAGGCGCTTTACCTCACGCTCGGGCAGAACCTGGCGCATGGACTGGGCTTCACCGCCGACGGTGTGACGCCGCACACCGAGTTCGCGCCCGGCTACCCATTCTTCGCGGCGTTCGTTTACGCGCTCGGAGGCGGGCTGGAGCTGCCATCCCAACTGGCGCTGCTGCTCTTCGGCAGCCTGCTGCCGTTGCCGGTGTACTGGCTGGCGCGCCAACTCACGCGCGACCGTTCGCAGACCCCGCCGATGCTGGCGGGTCTGTTCGCCGCGCTGCTGCCGGGCCTCGCCCTGGGCCAGCCAAACTTCGAGGCCCCCACCGAGCAAATCTATCTCGCGCTGCTGTACGCGGGCTGGGCGCTGCTCTGGTGTGGGCTGCAACGGAGGCGGCTATGGCACTTCGGACTGGCGGGGATTGCGGTTGGGGCGGCGCACATCGTGCGCTGGGAGGGTATGTTCTTCATCGTGCTCGGGTTGGCGGCGCTTGCCGCCTTGCTACGCCGCCGGGCCACCCAGCCGGCGCTGCTCTTCGTAGCCGGAGCGGCGGTCTTCGCGATCCCATACGGCGCATATCTACAGCGGCATACCGGTTCGTTCGTCACACCCAAGGGGCTGCTACACCAGTTTCACGGCGCGGCCTTCGACGCGCGCGCCGAAGACCCGTTTGCCTTTGAGAAAACCTACGAGCAGTATGAAGCCAACGTCGCCAACCTGGCCGCCCAGCCAAAGTTGCTGACGTATTTGTGGGCAAACCGCGCCGCGCTGCCGGCACACTACCTCGGCAATGCGATCACCGAAGCGCGGCTGCTGGTCACGTCCGGCAGCCTGCTGACCCTGGTGTGGATCATCCCGGCGCTGATCGGCGCGCGCCGGCTTGGCTGGCAGCGCGGCCTGTATGCCGGCGCGCTGCTCGCGCCGCTGGCGATCTACCCGGCCTCTGTGATCGACCCGCGCTACTTCCTGCCCGAACTGCCCGCAGCCATGATCTTTGCGGCCTTTGGGTGGACGCACCTGCTTTCAAAGCGCTCCGGGCGCTTGATGCCAACATTATTTGCGCTGACCGTCGCCGCCTTTCTCGCCGCCGACCTCGTCGGGCCATTCGTTTATCCGCGCCCCATCGAATACCGCACGGCCGGGCTGGCGCTGCGCGGGCAACTGCCGGATGACGCGCACATGCTCGCGCGCAAGCGGCAGATTCCATTCTACGCCGGCGTTCAGTGGGAGTGGTTGCCGTTTGACGAAGTGGAGGGCGTGCTTGTGTACGCTGCTGAACACGACGCAGAATACATCGCGCTCGACGCGCGCACAACCATCCCACTGCGGCCACAACTTGCGCAATTACTTGATCCCACCGCCGCCCCGCCAAACCTGTCGCCGGTGTATGTTGATGCAGACGCGGGCGTTATTGTGTACGAAATAATTGGACGCTGATAAACGCGGACGGCGCGGACGAGAAATCCGGTCAGCGGTCCTCCGCGTTGGTTAGCGTCCCATCCCATGACTCTTCTCAAAACCGCCCGCCGCATTACGAACAGCCTGCGCCTCGATGCGCCGCGCCACGACCTCGCAGGCGTGGCCTGGCCGCAGCTGCTGCGCCACGCCGACGGGCACTCGCTTACGCCGCTGCTGCACGACGTGTGGCGCGCCGCCGGCGCGCTGCAGGACGCACCCGCCGAGGCGCGCGAGCGTCTGGTGCGGGCGCACCGGGACAATGGCGCGCGCAACGAAAACATCCGGCGCGAATTACTCGAATGTCACGCGCTCCTATCGGAGGCCGGAGCCGATCCCATCGTCCTGAAGGGCTGGCCGCTCATCGAGCGCCTGTACGCCGACCCGGCGCAGCGCGTGCTCTACGATCACGATTTCCTGCTGCACGAAGCAGAAGCTCGCGCGGCGCACGACGCACTGTTGCGGGCCGGGTTCCGCCCGCGCCCGACGGGCGACGAATGGAACAAGAAGCACCTGCCGCCGGTGTGGAGGAACGACGGTTATGTGTGGGACAGCTACCTGTTCGACCCGCACTATCCGCGTCCGGTCGAGCTGCACGTGCGCCTTTGGGAGACGCGCTGGCGCGGCCTGCACATCCGGCCGCTGCCCGACCCGTGGGCGCGCGCAGCGCAGCGCAAAGTGGCCGGGCGGCCAATGCAGGTGCTCTGCGACGAAGATACGCTCATCCACTTGGCGATGCACTTCGGCGAGCACCTCGTGCAGCGCGAGGCGCGCCTGAACCAGCTACTCGACCTGGCGCGCTTTGTCGCCTGCACGCCGCAGCCAGACTGGGCGGCGGTACGGGCGCGGGCAACCGCGGCGGGCGTGGCGCGTTTCGTGTACGCGGGGCTGTTTCTCGCCCACGACATCTTTGGCTCCCCCCTCCCACCCGAACAGGACTGGGCGGCGCTGGCGGGGCAGACGTCGCCGGCGCTCCGCGCGTGGCTACAATCGCACGGGACGAGCGACGTACTCACAAGCGATTTCCGCCGCCCGCAACACGAACAGACCTATCGGCTCACCTTCAAAGCCGCACGCACGGCAAGCGAAAAAATCGGCATCCTGCGCTTTGCCGCCCTGCCGCCGCTTGCCCAGTTGATGAAGAAATATCAGGTGCGCAACCGTTGGCTGGGGATGCTCATGTATCCGCGTTTCATACTCGAACGCGCCGGCAAGTACGGGCGGGGACTGGTATCTCGCACGTGATCCGGCAGCGGAAATCAATGCAAAGCAGTCCGACAGAGCGCGGCGACTTTGCGTGCAGGAATCCGTACACTGCCAGAATGATGCTCGGCTGATGGCTGCTTCCCTTGTGAACATCCTGAGCGCGCTCGTGGTCGCAGTGCTGCTCGTGTTCGCCGCGCGACGGTTGCTGTTCATGACCACGCTGCTGCGCCCGCAGCCGCCGCTACCCACGGCGGACGCGCTGCCCACGGTACTGCTGCTCGTCGCCGGCCGCGACGAAGCCGCCGCGTTGCAGCAACTCCTCCCCGCGCTCGACCGGCTCGACTACCCGCGCGACCGGCTGCGCGTGGTGCTCATCGACGACGGTTCGACCGACGCGACCGGCGCGCTGTTCGACGCCGCAGCCGCAAAGCTGCCGAACTGGCACGCGCTGCATATCCCGGCCAACGTCGGCAAAGCGGAGGCGCTCAACCGCGCGCTCGCCGGGCACGACTTTGGCGAAGTTGTATATGTGTTTGACGCCGATCACCAACCCTGGTCAGACTGTCTGCGGATCGCTGTGGCCGCCTTCGCCGACCCGTGCGTGGCGGGCGTGAACGGCCGCATGCTCGTCGGCAACTGGTCAAGCAGCCCGGCGGCGTTCTACGCCAAGGTTGAATCGCTCGTGCACCAACTCGTCACCGTACGCGGCAAAGACGTGCTCGGGCTGGGGCCGCCGCTGCTGGGCGCAAACACGGGCTACCGCCGCAGCGCGCTGGACGCCGTCGGTGGTTTTCGCAGCGGCGCGTTCCTTGAAGACACGGACCTGACGCTGCGGCTGCACCGCGCCGGTTGGCGAACACGCTTTGTCCCGCAGGCGATTTCGGTGCATGGCGCGCCGGCGACCATTGCCGGATACGCGCGCCAGCACCTGCGCTGGGGACGCGGTTTCAACGACGCCGCGCGCGAAAACTTCGTTGCGATGCTGCGCGATGCGCGCCTCCCGCTGCCGATGCGCGTGGAACTGGCGCTGTTCAGCCTGGGATATCTTGACCGACTGGCAGTCCTCGGCGCGCTCGGACTGCTGCTGCTACGCCTGCTCCTGTCTGCACGCGTTGATCCGCTACTGACAACGGGGATTGCGCTGAGCATACTGCTGCCGCTGGGGCAGGTTGTGGCCGTGCTCGCCTTTGACCGCGCAACGCGCGCCATGTGGGCGCGGCTGCCGCTTGTGCCGTTCTTCTTTGCGGTAGATGCGCTGGTGGCCGTGTGGGTTGCCGTACTCACGCTCCTCGACCGCCCGCGCGTGTGGCAGCCCACCGAACGCGCTCACTAATCGGCATGACCGACATCAGCGTCATCATCCCGGTCCACAACGGCGGCGCCCAGTTCCGAGAGTGCCTGACTGCACTGACGCGTTCGACCCCGCCTCCTCACGAGTTGATCGTCGTAGACGACGGCTCGACTGACGGCTCGGCTGACCTGGCCGCACAGCACGGCGCACGAGTATTGCGTACCGCCCGGCCCGGCGGCGGCCCGGCCGTGGCGCGCAACCTGGCCGCGCAGGCTGCCACTGGCGACGTGCTCTTCTTCTGCGACGCTGACGTGGCCGTGCGCCCCGACACGCTGGCGCGCATCGCCGCCGCTTTCGAGACCGACCCGGACCTGACGGCGTTGTTCGGCTCGTACGACGACGCGCCGTCCGACCCCGGCCTGATCTCGCAATACAAGAACCTGTTCCACCACTACGTGCACCAGCACGGCGCGGAGGATGCCTCGACATTCTGGAGCGGGTGCGGCGCAATCCGGCGCGACGCGTTTCTCGCGGCCGGCGGCTTCTCCCCACGCTACCGGCTGCCGTCCATCGAAGACATCGAACTGGGCTACACGCTCAAACGAGCCGGGCATCGTATTCGCCTCGACAAGGCGCTGCAGGTGAAGCACCTCAAGCGCTGGACGCTGCGTTCGCTGCTGCACTCGGACATCGTGGCGCGCGGCGTGCCGTGGACGCGCCTCATCCTGCGCGAGCGCGCCTTCCTCAACGACCTGAACCTGCAGACTCACAACCGTACGAGCGTCGTCGTCGTGTATCTCGGCCTGCTCTGCACCGCGCTCGGATTGCTGTCACCGGCGGTGTGGATCGGTGTGCCAGCGGCGGCGCTGGTCCTGCTGCTGCTGAACCGCCGCCTGTACCGGTTCTTTGCCGCCCGGCGCGACGCGCGCTTTGCCGCCGCCGCCGCCGGGCTGCACTGGCTCTATTACTCTTACAACGGGATATCGTTTGGGGTTGGATTGGTATTACATGTGTTCGCAGGAATGAGAGATTGGAGCTTGGCAACCGACAATTCCCAAATCCGCGATCCACATTCCGAAATCACCATTCCCCGATCCCCAATGACCACATTTCTCCCCGTTGCGATTTTCTTGGTAACCTGGCTCGCCTACCTCGCAATCATGCCCACCGTCCTGCGCACGTGGAAAATAACCGGCGATGAGCCGCACTACCTGCTGGCCGCACACAGCCTGGCTTTCGACCACGACCTGAACCTGCGCGACAACTACGAACGGCGGGATTATGCAGCCTTCTACGCCCTACCCTTTCTAGATCGGCACGTGGCCGTGCAGCCCGACGGCTCCGAGCGCCTGACGCATGACATTGGCTTGCCGGTTGTGATAGCGCCGGCATACTGGTTGGGTGGCCGCACCGGGGTGATGCATTTGTTTGCAATTACAGGCGCACTGCTGGCTGTACAGATGTTTCTGCTTGGGTGGGAGGTGAGCGGTCGCTGGTGGGCGGGGCTGGCGGGTTGGCTTGGTCTGGCATTCAGCGCGCCGCTCGTCAACTACGTCTTCCTGATCTACCCGGAGGCGCTCGGCGGCCTGCTCGTCATCTGGGCGCTGCGGCGCATCCTCAACACCCCCGCCTGGCGTCCGTTACCAACTACCAACTACCAATCTCCAATCTCTGTGGGTAATTGGAGATTGGTAATTGGAGATTGGATTGCCCTTCCGGCCGCCGTCGCCGCCCTCCCCTGGCTCTCCGGCCGGTTCGCGCCGCTGCTGGCACTGCTGGCGGCGCTCACTATCTGGAAGTTCCGCGCGCGCGCGTGGCTCCCCATTGCGGGCACGGCAGCCCTCTCCCTATTGGTGTACCTGCTCATCAATTACACCACTTATGGCAGCCCGACACCCTCCGTGACAGTGGCTGGGGCCGCCGTTGGGGCCGGGTTCAGCAACGTCGGCGCGCTGCAGATCGGGCGC
>JBHHUI010000178.1:0-6167 GCA_046753805.1 Anaerolineales bacterium | reverse complement strand
GTTTTCATGTCGGAGCGGACGGTGGTCAATGCCGAGGGCAAATCAGAAACCGTCACCATCAACCACTATCCCAAATCGATCTGGAAAAACCAGATGCGCGTCACGCTGGGGCTGTACTGGCTTGTGGGTTTGTTCGGGCTGGGGACGTACTACTACTGGTACATCAGCGAAACGTCCGGCGGGCCGGACGTGGCCGCAGCCGAAGGCCAGGTTGTCGTCCCGATGGCAAATTTTGCTTTCAACCCGTTCGAGTTGGAAGTCCCGCTGGGAACGACCGTGGTATTCGTCAATCAGGATGAAGCGCCCCACACCGTCACCTTCGACAATAGCGAATTCGCCGAGACGTACTACGAACAAGGCGCGGTGGCAGAGATCACCTTCGATCAACCGGGCGAGTACTGGTATTTCTGCGTTTTCCACGGCTCGCCGGGCGGCAACAACATGGCCGGCGTCATCCGCGTGGGGGGCGCCGCAGTTGCAGCCGTTCCGACCCCAATAACGCCGCCGAAGCCGACCGCGCAGCCCACGCCGGCGCCGGTGTCCGATGCGGAGATCGAGACGGCGCTCGCAGAGCAGCTTGTTACAACGCCCGCAGTTGGGTTCGGCATTTTCCGCGATGCGGCCGGGCACAACGACGGCTTCGACCTGAGTGTGACCGGGCTGGCCGCGCCCGCCGAAGGCAATCTGCACGTGTGGTTGCTGGGGGCAGAGGCGGCGCTGGACCTGGGCGCAATCACACCGGACGGCAGCGGCGCGGCGACGTTCACCTATGTGGACCCGACCGGCGCAAACTTGCTTGCAACCTACGATCAGTTCATCGTCGCGCGAGGAGGGGTGGATGTCCGAACCGCGCTTGAATCAGAGGACGTTCCGGTGCGCGGCGGCATCGCAGCGGGCGCGGCGGACCCCATCCGGCAGTTGCTCGTTGCCAGCGATGACGCGCCGGACAATCACCCGTATGCAATTGCGATCATCCGCCAGGCAGAGGAAAACCTGCGCCACGTGCAGGCTGTCGTCGGGGCCGCGCTGGCCGGCGACTTCGCCTCGCTCAACCGGCACGCCGAACACAGTTTTACCATTGTGGAAGGAGTGGGCGGCCCGAACTACCGCGACTTTGACGGCGACGGCGGCATCGTCGATCCGGGCGATGGATTTGGCATCCTGAACTATGCAGACGCGCTGGCAACGCATGCGGATGCCGCGGCAGCCGCTCCCGGCGCGACGCCGACCCTGCAGGCGAACGCGGCTCTGCTGCTGGAAGTCGCCGCGAACATCCGCGCGTGGGGTGGGCAGATCGTTCAGCTCGGCATCGAGGCGCACCGGGCGACGGCTGCCGCCGACCAGATCGCCGCAGCGGAAGAAATGCTGCTGCTGTCCGAACGTTTGTTGAACGGCGTGGACGCCAACGGCGACGGCGTAATTGCAGCGGTTTCCGGCGAGGGGGGTGTCTTCCAGGCTTACCAGCAGGCGCAACGCATGGCCGCCCTGACATCGACGCGGTGAATCACGCAATCGAGCCGGCCGTATTGCATCAGGTTGACGGTACTGTTCGGTGGAGAATGAACGCGCACTCAACGACTTTCAAGGATTGAATGGATGAAACTTGCGAAATCTGCAACTCTCATGGTTCTGACGGCGCTACTTATGGCCGCGTGCAGCCCGCCTACGCCCGAACCAACGGCGACTCCGCTGCCGCCAACTGACACGGCCATACCGGACCCGACGGCCGCGCCGACGGATGTCCCGACTGAGGCGCCGACCGAAGTCCCGACGGAAGCGCCAACCGACGAGCCGACCGCAGAATCGACGGCGGAGGAATCCACGGGAGAGTCGGCTGCCCCGGAAGCGCCGGCCGCCACCGACACGACCGAACCGACGTCAGAGCCGCTGGCGCAGGTCTTCATTACATTCCGCGACTTCGAAATCGTGCCCGCAGTTTCCACCGTCAAAGTCGGGCAGCCGGTCGTCTTTCTCATCGAAAGCGCTTCCGGCGCGAACCACCAACCCTACACACCGGGGTTCCAGAACCCGGGCCCGAATGACTTTGAAGCGCCGAGCAACCTTGTCAACGGCACGTCGTTTACCTTCACTTTCTCACAGGCGGGACCCGTGACGCTGCTGTGCGGCTTTCATGACAACATGGTCGCGCAACTGATCGTCGAGCCATAGCAATCCCACTGTGTAAAAGCAAAACGCCCTTCCATCCGGGAGGGCGTTTCAAATGAGTGAGAGTTCGGAAAAGAATTCAACGTAACGGCGCAAGGAAACAATCGTTCTGCGCCCGCGCGGCTTGGCAGCCTGGCGTTAAGCACGCTTCAACATCCTGCGCTTGCCTACCATCCGGCTGTCAGCGCGATCCAGTCGCCGGAATGGTCCTCAGCCCGCACTTGCATCCCGGCCGCTGCAACCGCCTCCCGCACCGCCCCGGCCTGCTCCGCGAGAATCCCCGAAAGCACGAGCTTGCCGTCCGGCGCGACCGTTGCGCCGAGACCGTCCACGAGCAACTTCACGAGCACGTTTGTCAGGATATTTGCCACAACCAGATCGTACTTTTTCTCGCCGACTTGCTCGAACGAACCGAGCGAGGTGAACACATGCGCCGACACGCCGTTCGCCTGTGCGTTGTCACGCGTGGCGGCGACAGCGTCGGCATCGGTGTCGCATCCGTCAGCCCGGGCCGCGCCGAGTTTGACGGCTGCGATGGAGAGGATACCTGAGCCGCAACCCACGTCCAGCACCCGCGCGCCGGGACCCACGTACCGCTCAATCGCGGCGAGACATAGCTGCGTGGAGGGGTGCATGCCGGTCCCAAACGCCTGGCCGGGGTCAACCAGGATCGGCACATCGCCGGGCGCCAGCGCAGGCTGCTCCCAGGCCGGCACGATGACAAGCCGCTCGCCCACCCGCACGGGTTTATAGTGCGTTTTCCAGACCGCATTCCAATCCCTGTCCGCGACGGGCGCAAAAGTCGGGTCTGGCAGGTCGAGCCCGGACGCCCGCGCAATCATCCGCAACGGCCAGAGCGCCTGCTCGATCTCGGACTGGATTTGCTCAGCATCCCCGTCGAGCGCGACAAACGCCCGCACACGCACGGAGGCGTCCGGCGCCGGCTCGCCGACCTCGAACGGCGCGGCGTCGGGATCGGGTGAGTCGAACTCCAGTACGACGGCCTGATGCGCGAACGGCCGCAGCGCTTCCGACACAGCCTCGGCCAACTCGCCGTTTACCGTGAGCGCGACTTCCAGCCATTTTTCGATTGCCGATTGCGAATTTACGATTGGAGATTGGGGCTCCGACATGGCGGACCTGCACCAAGCTAACGGAGAGGGACCACAGACTGCAGGGTTGACGCCAATCGGCGTGGATACTTCAGTTTCTGAGCCGCGTCGATCCGTACAGTCCCCGCCATCCGTGTCCCATTTTTCTAGATGCCGAGAATGTCGCGCAGCCCGTCGAAGAAGCCGCGCTCGTGCTCGTGCGGTTGTGCTCCGCCGCCGAGAGTCTGTCCCAGTTCGCGCATGAGGCGCTTTTGTTCGGCGTCGAGCCGATTCGGGATGCTGACGTTGACAATGACGACCTGATCGCCGCGCCCCGAGCCACGCACATGCGGAATACCCATGTGACGCATTTTGAAAATCGTGCCCGGCTGCGTGCCGGCCGGGATTCTCAGCGGTGCATCGCCGTCGACCGTGGGGACCATCACTTCTTCGCCCAGCGCCGCCTGCGCGATATTGATATCCAGTTCGAGCAGGATGTCGTCGTCGCGGCGGCGGAAATACCGGTGCGCCTCCACGTCCAGCACAACATACAAATTGCCGGGCGGCCCGCCATGCATGCCCGGCTCGCCTTCCCCGGAGAGGCGAATCTGCGTGCCGGTGTCCACCCCGGCCGGGATATTCACCGTGAGCCGGCGACGCTTGCGCACCTGACCGCGCCCGCTGCACTCCGCGCAGGGGGTCGAGATCGTCTCGCCGGCGCCGTTACACGTCGGACAGGCGCTTTCGGTCACCATCGAGCCAAGCATGCTGCGACGCACATGGCGGACGGCGCCGGTCCCCTTACAGGTGGCGCAACGCACCGGCGAGGTGCCCGGTTCCGCACGCGAACCGGAGCAGCGCGGGCAGGTATCCCAGCGCTCTAATTCGATCTCGCGCTCGGTGCCGTGCACGGCCTCATCAAACGTGATGTCCAGATCGAAACGTAGATCGGCGCCGCGCCGGGGGCCGCGCCGGTTGCGCGTCCGCGAACGGGACCCGAAGCCGCTGAAGCCAAAAAACTGCTCGAAGATGTCGTCCAGCCCGATGCCGCTGAAGTCCGGCATGCCCATGTTGGAAAGACCATCGTGACCGAAGCGGTCGTAGCGGGCGCGCTTCTCGGCATCCGAAAGCACGCTGTACGCTTCGGTGACCTCCTTAAAGCGCTCGTCGGCGCCTGCCTCTCGATTTACGTCAGGATGGAATTGCTTCGCGAGGCGGCGATAGGCTTTCTTTAGTTGGTCGTCCGTTGCGTCGCGGCTGACGCCCAGAACGTCATAGTAGTCTCGTTTTGCCACTTATTTATGAGAGGGGAGTGGGAGCGTGGGTGGGCAGGTGAGAGGGAAAGCGGCGTCCACCCTCCCTCTCACCGGTGCTATTGCTCACAGACTAAGCTTCCTCGAATTCGCCTTCGATCACGTCATCGTCGGGGGCGCTATTACCACCATCACCTTCGTTGCTATCCGGCTCGCCGCCATCAGTTTCGCCGGGCGGCGCGCTCTCGCCGGCCGCGTATGCCGCTGCGCTCATCTGTTGCACTTCGGCGTAGAGCGCTTCGGTCGTGCGCTTCATGGCCTCGGTGTCTTCGTCTTCGAGCGCCTTTTGCACAGCGGCGATCTTTTGCTCGACGGACTCTTTCATGGCCGCATCGGCCTTGTCGCCCAGGTCGCCGAGCGCGCGTTGCGCCTGATAGACGGCCGAGTCGGCGGCGTTGCGTGCTTCGATCTCCTCTTTGCGCGCCTTGTCTTCGGCGGCATGTTGTTCGGCCTCCTTCTTCATGCGCTCGATCTCATCGTCCGCCAGGCCCGAAGAGGCGTGAATGGTGATGTGCTGGCTCTTGCCGGTGGCCTTATCTTGCGCAGACACATTCAAGATGCCGTCGGCGTCAATGTCAAAGGTTACTTCGATCTGCGGGATGCCGCGCGGCGCCGGCGGGATACCATCGAGGATGAACTTTCCAAGGCTCTTGTTGTCAGCCGCCATTGGCCGCTCGCCCTGCAGCACGTGGATTTCCACCGAAGTCTGCATATCGGCTGCCGTCGAAAAAATCTGGCTCTTCTTGGCCGGGATCGTGGTGTTTCTTTCAATCAACGCTGTTGCAACAGCGCCCAGCGTTTCTATGCTGAGCGTCAGCGGCGTAACATCCAACAGCAACACATCCTTCACATCACCGCCGAGCACGCCGGCCTGGATCGCAGCGCCGACCGCCACGACTTCGTCCGGATTGACGCCTTTGTGCGGACCTTTGTCGAACAGTTTGCGCACCGACTCTTGCACGGCCGGCATGCGCGTCATACCGCCGACCAGCACGACTTCGTGAATGTCGGAGGGTTGCAGCTTTGCATCTTCGAGCGCCGCCCGCACCGGATCAAGTGAACGCTCGATCAGATCGCCGGTGAGCTGGTCTAGTTTGGAGCGCGACAGCGAATAGGTAAGGTGCTTGGGACCAGACGCGTCGGCTGTGATAAACGGCAGGTTGATTTCGGTCTGCATGACCGTGCTGAGTTCGATCTTGGCCTTTTCGGCCGCCTCTTTGAGGCGTTGCAGCGCCTGCCGATCTTGGCGCAGGTCTATTCCCTGGTCTTTGCGGAATTCGTCCGCCAGCCAGTCGATGATTTTCTGATCGAAATCGTCGCCGCCGAGATACGTGTCGCCGTTGGTGGAACGCACTTCAAAGACGCCGTCGCCCACGTCGAGGATCGAGATGTCGAAAGTGCCGCCGCCCAGGTCGTAGACGGCGATGGTTTCATCCGCTTTCTTATCCAGCCCGTACGCGAGCGATGAAGCCGTCGGCTCGTTGATGATGCGCATCACTTCGAGGCCCGCAATGCGCCCGGCATCTTTGGTGGCCTGCCGTTGTGCATCGTTGAAGTACGCCGGCACGGTAATGACCGCCTGTGTAACGCTCTCGCC
>JBHHUI010000177.1:0-6176 GCA_046753805.1 Anaerolineales bacterium | reverse complement strand
GAAAGAAACAAGACGATCCAGACACTGCTGGAACGTCTTTGACTTAGCGCAAAAGAAACTTCAACTCGCCACACTCGAAAAACGATCAACCGAACCGGATTTCTGGAATGATTCAGAGGCCGCGCGCCGGATGATGCAGGAAGCCGCCACACTGCGCGACGAGCTCGCGGCGTGGGAGGCCATCACACAGCGCGTCAACGATGCACTGGAACTTGCGCAGCTGAACGACGCCTCGCTGCGCGACGAACTCGAAGCCGAAGTGGCCGCAATTGAGGCCACCGTCGCCCGGCTCGACTTCGAGGCCATCCTCTCGGGCGACCACGACCAGAGCAACGCCTTTTTTTCGCTGCATGCCGGCGCAGGCGGAGTGGACGCACAAGATTTCGCCGAGATGTTGCTGCGCATGTACTTGCGGTGGAGCGAACGGCGAGGGTATAACGTGGAAATCCTGGATCGCTCCGATAGCGAGGAGGCCGGCATCAAGAGCGCGACTCTGCGCGTCGACGGGCGTTACGCATATGGCTACCTGAAAGCCGAGCGCGGCGTGCACCGTCTCGTGCGCCTCTCGCCGTTCGACTCGGCCAAGCGCCGGCATACGTCCTTCGTTCTAGCCGAGGTGCATCCCGAGATCGAAGACACGGCCGAGGTCGAGATCAACCCGAAAGACTTGCACATCGATACTTTCCGCGCTTCATCGGCCGGCGGTCAGCACGTGCAGAAGAACGAGACGGCGATACGCATCACCCACCTGCCGACCGGAATCGTGGTCCAGTGCCAGAACGAGCGGTCGCAAACGCAAAACCGCGAGAATGCAATGAAAGTGTTGCGCTCGCGCCTTTACGAATTGCAGCTGGCGGAACGGAAGCAGAAGATCGACGCGCTGCGCGGGGACTACGTCAAAGCTGAGTGGGGCAGCCAGATCCGCTCCTACGTGCTGCATCCGTACCAGATGGTGAAAGACCACCGCACGAACTACGAAAACGCGAACACGAGCGCCGTCCTCGACGGCGATCTGGACGGTTTCATGGAATCTTATCTGCGCGCGAATGTCTGACGCCCTCATCATATCTGTACTGTGCAACAACTCTCAAACGATATGCACCCACCACACCAGAAAGGCCCAATAGATAGAATGAATCGTAAACACCAGCGCGCGCCCGGCAAACCCTGGCGCGCGGAACACGATGTTGAATACTTAAAACGTCGCGGCGGCAGACGCCGAATGGGGGGCGGAATGCGCCGGGCTGCGCCGCGTGTGCGCGCCAAGTCCCGGCCGCGCCCAATGCGTATCAAGCGCGGCCCGGTCAGGCGCACTGTCTCCCGTTCGCCGCGCGTTCCGGTTCGACGCGCCGTACGGCGGCGCGCCTCCATAAGAAAGCCCGTCCGGCGGGGGGTGGTTGTGAAGCGCACGCCGCCGCCGAAGCGACCGGCTGCGCCCCAACGCAAACCCCGGCCACGCCCGGCCACCCGGCCCGTATCAAAGCCGCCCGTCCGCAAACAGGTCGTCAAGCCGCGCCCCAACATCCGGCGGGCACATCCCAAGCCAAGCAGCATGCGCGGCGACATCAAGCGCCGTCCGCCCCGGCGCAAACCCCCTTCCCGACCGCCGAGGTCGATAAGCCCAGCCGGCGTCGGCGTGCCCGGCGGGGCTGTGGCAGGCATGGCCGCTGCGGCGGGAATTGCAGCCTCCATCGCAGCTGTGGCCCAGTCTGCGTCCGCGCTCGAAGCGCGCGCTTCTATGTCCGACGTGCAGGCCGATGTCACCCGCCTGGACGAGCTCATCAACTCCCTGCCGGACATCCTGGAAGACATACGCGAACGCGGTTACGAATTCGGCAAGGACCTGGAGCCGCGTGTTGACGCGGTGTTCGGACAATGGCAGGCAGCGCTGCCCCGCATCGACGATGCCATCTACAAGCATGCGGTCGCACTATCGCAGGATTTGAGCCCGATCCAGGATTCTGTTTACCAGTTGAGCGCGACGCGAGCGGACACGTCGCGCGCCGAGCCGCTGGTGGGGTCGCTGCAATTGCGCATCCAGCAGCTTGAATCGCAGGCGCGCTCCGCCGAAAGTGCCGTGGAGAGCCTGTACAGTTCGATCTCCAGCGAAGCCTACGCGCTGCAGCGCGAGCTGAATCGACTGGACGCAATCCTTGATTTGTTTGAAGAATCGAGCTTCGATCTGGCGGAAGAAGAGTCGCCCGTCGCAGCGGTAAAGGCCAAATATGATACGGCCGGCAAAGACGACCCGGAAGGCAATCTGTTCCTGACCGACCAACGCCTGATCTTCGAGCGCAACGAAGAGGAAGTTATCAAGAAGGTGCTTTTCATCGTCACAGAAAAGCAGCTCGTGCAGGAAGTACTGGTCGAGGTTGCTGAAGACAACATCCAATCCGTCCAGGCGTCCAAGCGTGGTCTCGGCGGACATGAAGATCACCTCGACTTCGAGTTCAAAGATGAAGAAGTCGAGAGGGCGCATTTCCACATCGACGGCCAGGACGCCGACGAATGGGAGCGGCTTGTAAAGGACGTGATGAGCGGAAAGATCGAAGACGACGTCGCCGTTCTCACCGGCATCTCCGTCGCGGAGCTGAGCGGGCCGGTCACGCAGGCGGACATGGTCGCGCTTCAGAACGAAGCCAACGAATTACAAAAGCGGGTGCAACTCGGCTTCGTCAAGAACGCCATCGAAGACTTGGAAGTGAAAGTGGGCAGCATGGAACGCCAACTGGCAGACGTGCGCGCCCGAGGCTACATGTTTGAAAGCGACCTCGAGGACGAAATCAGGGTGCTCTCAGAGCAATGGACGTCTGTCAAAGCGGACCTCAACAGCGCAGTGGAATCCCAGTCGGGCCAACTCCGCGAACTGATGTCGAAACTTCTCGCCAAGACCGGCGAGATGATGGGCTACGCCTCGCAGCCCGCGCGTGCCCGCCCGCTGTTCCTCGAGGCCCAATCGCTGGTCTCCAGTCTGGCGGCGCAAGCGGCCGCGGCTGAAGGCACTCTGGAGGACCAATACGACGACTTCCAGGTCGAGGTCGATACCGTGACCGCGCACCTCGAATGGGTAGACTGGACGCTGGCCGCACTTAGCTCGGCGGCGTTCCGGCTCGGCCCCATCGAAGGCGGCGTCGCCGCAACGGAGGCGTCGTGGGTGCGCTCCAGCAGCACACAGGCCGGGATTCTCTACCTGACGGATCAACGATTGATTTTTGAGGAGCGCGAGGGCGAGTTTTCGGTACTGCTGGAAGCGCGCGTGCAGCAGATTGAGGATGTGGACGCGCTGAGCGATCAGGGGGAATCGAAAGCCGAGGAGCATCTGGTGGTCAAGTTCGGCCCGGAAGCTCCGACCAATAAGGCGCTATTCATCCTGCACGGTCCGGAAGCCGAAGAGTGGCAGCAAATGATCGGGCGGGCGCGCGGCGGCGATTACGTGGCGGACCGGGCAGTGGAGATCGACCCGGCCGAATTGGAACGGCTGGCGGCGGCGCCAACATCGTGCCCGGCCTGCGGCAGCGCCTACAGCGAACGACTCATCAAAGGCCAGCACGAAATCACCTGCCAGTACTGCGGGACGGTGACAAGGTTTTAGGCGCCGGCCAATCACAGAATCGAAGTAACTACTCAGCCCGAACACACCATAGCTGGGATTTGGGGATTGGTTTTCTGGTTAGCACGCTGGGCGCGCATTCCCCTACCCAAAGGGCATTTCATAATCCCCCAATCCCCGCCACGTTCCAGCCGACCGAGGCTGAGTAGTTACGAATCGAAAAGAGCCACCCCGGCAATGGAGTGGCTCTTTTCGATTCCGGCGCAGGAAGAGATCAGTCGCCGGCCTCGGCTTCACCCGCTTCGGACGATTCTGACGCGTTAACTGCGGCGGGTTTTTTCTTGGCTGAACTCAGCGCTGCCGGACCACGGCGCTTGAACGCCAGGCCTTCGGGACTGGTGCCAAGCTGTGCCAGCACGCTTTCGAGTTCTGCGCCCTCAGCGCGAGCCTTCTGCAGACTGTTCTGGCCGAGTATCTCAAGCACATCGCTGTTCGAAAGATCGTGGCGGTCGATGAGCGCCTCCACAAGCGCCTCAACTTCGTCCGCGTGCCTGACGAGCAGCTTCTCGACCTGCGCCTCGAGCTGCGTCCACATTTGCTCGACGCGCTCGTCGGCAAAGCGCAATTCTTTCACATCACGCCAGAGTTCCGATATGGGCGGCCCGAACACACCCAGCATCGCCAAATGGCGGAACTGCGCGCGGGCGCTCTGGTAATCACTGTAGGCGCCAGTCCAGTATTCGCCCATAAAGACCTTGACGCCGATGTGCCCCGCCAGCGCCACCATAATGTCGGCGACAATACGGCGCAGCGGCTGGCCATAGATCTCTACGGTATCGACCGGCAATACGTAGCCCAGCGCGCCGCTGGTACGGCGCACAATGCTTACCCGCGAAATGCGCTGGTCGGGCATCATGTAGTGCTGTACGACGGCATGACCGGCCTCATGGTACGCAACCTGCCGCAGCTGCAGCGGGTCCATGTCGCGAATGGGATTGGCCATGCCGACGAGTTGTTCCTGGATCGCCTGGTCAATGTCGCGCTGAATAACATAGTCGCGGCGTTCAAAGATCGCGCGCCGCACCGCATCCTTTGTAATGGCCGACATGATCTGCGCCGGGGTTGCATTAGGCGTATCGGAGACAATCGCCTCCACGTCGATCTGGTCGGGATCGTGATTGATTTTCGACAAGTAGCCGCTGACGATCTCGCGGCGGCCGACGCGGTCGGGGCGCTCGACCTGGATCTGTTGATCAAATCGGCCCGGGCGCAACAGCGCCGGATCGAGGATGTCCGGCCGGTTGGTCGAACCCATAAACAATACGTGCCAGTCGCGCTTGGGCGGCTCCTTGCCGAACAGTCGGTAGAGACGAGCCTTCCATTCTTCCGCCCGCGTCGATTCGCCAATGCCGTCCATTTCGTACAGCAGGCGGGTGAGCGCGCCGTTCATCATCATGCCGCCCAAACCCCCGCCCATAGCCGCTCCCTGACCGCTTCCCATCACGCCGGAACGGCTCATGCCTACGGCATCTAGCTCGTCGATGTAGGCAATGCACGCGCCGTGCTCGCGCGCCATCTTGCGCGCCCTCTTCACAAAGCCCATCATCTTGAGCGTGTCCATACCCCAGAACATACCGCGAAAGCCCGACCCTTCCACAGACATGAACGCCACTCCGGCCTCGCCGGCCATGGCCTTGGCGAGGAACGTTTTGCCGGTGCCGGGCGGGCCGAATAGGAGCAGCCCGTTAATGTATTGACCGCCCATCTTCACAAAATCATCCCGGTCGCCCAGGAGTGTGATCCACTGGCGCACCAGGCTGATCAGTTCCGGCTGCCCCCAGTAATCGTCAAAGGTTACGGTCTTGGGGTCGCCGGGCTTGATCACTACTGTGCGGGTGCGGCCCATAAACCAGAAGAGCGCGCCAAACTGGACCACCATGAACAGCATGGCGAACAGCAAACGCCCGAAGAAGGCCAGACCCAGCAGCAGGAGGTTGAGTACGCTCGGATCGGCGAGCGCCCACAACACCATAAAGCCCACCACGAGCGGCAGCCAGAACCGACGGGCAAAATGCCAGGCGATTTCCCAGGGTTTGGTGCCGCGCCGCCGGTGCCGGACACGGCTCCGGTTCCCGGCTTCTGTGCGCGCTCGCACACGCGCCAATAGGCCCAAGTTCCTGCGGCGTGTTTTCTTCTTGTCTTCTTTTTCGGTTTTTTCCGCCGGCGGTGCGGGGTCTTTCTTTGTTAGCGACCAGGCGCTCTTTGGGGCCTCAGGTTTGGCCCCGTTGGCTGCCTGCTCCGCGTCGGGACGTCGCTTGTCCTCGCTCATTGCGCGCTCCTCAGTGTCAACAATCCTGTGTCATTCCTTAATCGTTGGCCCCCGCGTGATAACAAATCACCCACTGGCGGATCTTCCCCTTCCCGTAGCCGCGCGGTGATTTTTAGTGATTTTCAGTTTACCCTAATTCAAAGTTGATTCCTAGCCACAGCGCGCATTCTAATAGAATGCTCATGCGTGAATTACGCCGGCTGCCGGACGCCGGCCGACATCGCACTGTGTCTGCCTGCTGGCGGCGAGACAAGAATGGGGCACGGATTCTATGAGAGTTCTCCGTGGCAACTTGCG
>JBHHUI010000176.1:0-6178 GCA_046753805.1 Anaerolineales bacterium | reverse complement strand
CCGCGTCCAGGCGCCGCGACTGGGTGGAGCAGATTGGGCGAATATTGGCAGGCAAATCCCGATTTATCCGTTCCATCTGCTCAATCTGCTGACAGACTTCTGAACAACTGACAGCGAGTCACCCGTACTTTGCCTTTTTGCAATAGACTCTATGATCCCGAAGCCAGAACCCGATCGATGATGTTGTACATCACCTCCGGGCTTGGGTTCACCAGCGGCTGGCCGTTGATGGTGAACGACGGCGTGCCCCGGAACCCGAGCGAAAACGCCTGGTTCTGATGCTCGCGCACGAGGGGGGCGTATCGATCCGTGTCCAGGCATTCGTCAAACTGAGTCCGATCGACGCCAATCTGGCTCGCGAACTCCTTGAGCGTGGCGTCGGAGTTTGTGGGGGAGAAGTCGTACAGCATGTCGTGCATTTCCCAGAACTGCCCCTGATCGTTCGCGCACTCGGCGGCTTCGGCCAGTCGGGGTGAACGCGGCGTAATGACCGGGAAATGCCGGAATTCGAACCGCACTTGCCCATCGTATCGCGCCAGGACCTGGTCGAAGATTCCGGCGTCATGCCACGCCTTGCAGGACGGGCAATTGAAATCCCCATATTCGGTGATGGTTACCGGGGCGTTCGCGGGGCCTTTCGATGCGACCAACGCCAGTCGCTCCGCCGACACGGAGGGCGCAGCGACGGAACGCGATGCGACCCACCCGCCGAAGACGCCGATCACGGCCAGCACGAGCACACCGGTTACGATCTGCTGGCGGCGTTTCTGGGCGGCCCGCTGGCGGCGCGCGGCGCGTTTCTTTGAGGCCTTTGTTTTTGGGCGTTGGTCTGTCGTCGCGCCGCGCTCGACGCGATGTACACTGCGCTTTTTCTTTGCCATTCGGGTCTGAACCAGTCTCTCGCTGATCTAGTTTGTGACGATTGCGAATCGATTCTAATCCGGGTAGCATCGTACCGGGGGACACGCCGCGAGGAAGTAGGAGCGCCTACGGTTCCTCGCACAGCCGGCCAGCCGATGGCGTCCCTCCCGGGGAACTTTCACCCGGTAGTGGACGTTCGTACAGTACCTGTCCGCCCCACATTATCGAAAAGGAGTGTGTCTGATGAGACGCATCGCACCGCTTGTGTTGGCCCACGTTGTCGGCGGCGGAGTAATCGTGCTAGCCGGCGCGCTGATAGACGTTGGCATCTACCTGGGACGGAGCGGGCGTTAGCGCCGGTATGTTTGTCCAGCATCCACCGCTGACTCCGCCCGACCCGGCCCAATTCCAGCGCGAGCGGTTGCGCCGGCTCGCCGCCATTGGCGGATTGCTGGCGACGCTCCTCCTGACCGGGACGCTGGGCTATTACGTGATCGAAGGCTGGAGCGTGCTCGACGCAGCCTACATGACGGTCATTACGCTGTCCACAGTGGGTTTCGGCGAGGTCTATCCGCTATCCACGACCGGACGCGCGTTCACGATCCTGCTTGTGCTCGGGGGGGTGGGCGCGGCGACGTACGCGCTGTCGAGTCTTTATAATATCTTTCTATCAGACGATGCGCGCGTTACGCGGCGCACGCGCCGGAGGCAAAGGATGATCGACCGCCTGCAAGGCCATACCATCGTATGCGGCTATGGCCGGATGGGGCGACACGTGGCGCTTAGCCTCGACCGGGAAGGCCTGCCCTATGTCGTCATCGACCGGGATAAAGCTGCCGTAGCAAAGTGCGAGTCAGAAGGGCACCTTGCCGTCGTCGGGAATGCCGCCAACGGGGAGATGCTTGAACGCGCCGGAATCGCGCGGGCGCGCAGCTTGATCGCGTCGGTCAGTTCCGACGCCGAAAATGTGTTCATCGTTTTGACGGCGCGCGGCATGCGCGAGGACTTGCAGATCATTGCCCGTGCGAACTTCGAGGATACGGAAGACAAACTGCGCCGCGCAGGCGCCGATCGGGTCATCCTCCCGTATGCCGTCGCCGGCCAGCGCATGGCGAGCCTGATCGTGCGCCCGGCCGTGGCCGATTTTCTCGACGTGGTCATGCATTCGGACGCGCTTGAGCTCTGGCTGGAAGAGGTCGCTGTCGCCCCCGGTTCCGCGATTGCCGGACAGACTCTGGCGGATGTGCGCCCGCGCCAGAATTACGGTGTGAACGTACTCGCGCTTATTCCGCCCGGCGAGCCAATGCATACCTATCCCAACGCCGCCGATCGGTTTGAGGCCGGCGCCCGTATTATTGTAATGGGCACCCGGGCTGGATTGGATGCGTTCCGGCAGCTGGCAGCGCGGGACGCCGAAGCGTAGAAGGCCGCCGGCCATCGCCCACCGTCGGCGCACGCCGATGACGTTCATCACATGGCGTTTGTGTTTTTTCACACTCGCCCCTGTCTCATTCTCCGTGATAGCCTTACACCAATTCTGAGAAGAGACACCCCTTCCGGGTGAAAGGCGCCTGTGACATCAATTCGATATCTCTACCGCTTGGCTGCGGCAACGGCGGGTGTTATGCTGCTCGCCGCCTGCAGCAGCGCCGCTGAAGCGCCGCCCCCGACCGAGATCAACGTGGGCGTCGAAAATTACACCGGCCCCCTGCCCCAGCTCCAGCCGATCAGCGTTCCCTTTACCGTCGAAACCTACATCGACACCTTGAACTTCCCGGTTGCACTGGCGTTTGCGCCGGATGGGCGCTTGTTCTTCACGGAGAAGTACGGCGCCGTACGCGTGGCCGCGCCCGACGGGGAACTGCAGCCGCAACCGGTTATCGTGCTGCCCACCGACGCAGCCGGCGAACGCGGGCTGCTGGGCATTGCGCTCGACCCGGGCTTCGCTGACAACGGGTTCATCTGGGTCTATCACACCTGGTCTGATCCAGAGCAGACGCGTGATAAACCTTACAACCGGGTTGTACGCTTCCATGAGCAAGACGGCGTCGGCGCCGACCCGCAGGTAGCATTTGAGGCGTCCATCGAGTTCACCGATTCGACGATCCTGAACGGTGGCAATGTGCACTTTGGGCCGGACGGTATGTTGTACATCACCATCGGCACCACCAACAATATCGACGCCGCAAACCAGCCGGGCGCGCCCCAGGGCAAGATACACCGCGTTGTTCCTACGGTGCCGGTGGGCATCCCGGAAGACAATCCCGATCCAGCCAGCACAATTTTCGCTAGCGGTTTTCGCAATTCGTTTGACTTCACTTTCAGCCCGATCAATGGGCTGCTCTTCGCCACGGAGAATGGGCCAGACTGCGACGACGAACTGAATCTTGTCCGCGCCGGCGGCAATTACGGCTGGCGCGAGGAAGGCCTGTGCGAGGACAACGCCGTCGGGGACGATTATCCGTACCAGCGCCCCCTACTCTCGTGGACGCCGCCGATCTCCCCGACCGGCGTTATGTTCTACACCGGCGACGCTTTTCCGGAATGGCAGAATCATTTGTTTATGTGCGCGTACAACCTGGGCCGGATGGTACGCATCGGGCTGGACGAGAGCGGCACGCGCGTGGTCGGCGGGGACCTGCGCTACGAACTCGGACGGGCGCGGTGCGCAACCGATATCGTGACCGGCCCGGATGGATACATCTACTTCGTCGACATCAATGCTATTTACCGCCTCGTGCCGGCGGACGGATAACCGCGCGCGCTGATGTGCCGCAGGACCGGTTTTGTAATCGCCTGCGCTGCACTGATCAGCGGCGGCTGCGCGGAGGCGCCGCAGGCAGCCGGAAATCTGTTCGACGCACTCTATCGGCTGATCGTCGGCGGCGATGTCATCGGCGAATCAACCCTCCTCCGGTTCTATGTCTGGCACATCGTCGGACTGATTGTGCCGATGGTTTTTCTCATTGGCTGGCACGCTTTTCGGGTGCGACGTGACGGCGGCATTTCCCACCGCGAGCGCGCAGCGCACAAGCGCCGTCCGCCCCGGACGCGGCGCGAAGTGCTGGTGCGCACTGAAGTGCTGGCCTTTTTTCTCACAGTGGCCGTCATGATCTTGCTGTCCGTATTTGTGGACGCTCCCCTTGGTAAACCGGCCGCCGAGGGGCGCGTTAACGCCGACGTGCATGCACCGTGGATATTCCTGTGGGTGCAGGAATTGTTGCGCGTGTGGCCGCCGGCCATCGCCGGCGTACTCGCACCGCTTGTGCTGACCGCGCTGCTGATGGCGCTGCCCTTCGTCGACCGCAGTGACGAGGGCGTCGGCGTCTGGTTTAACCGGCAAGGCCGCAGCACGCAGATCATCCTCGTAGCAGTCGCCGTCGGCGTCACCGCGCTGACCATCCGTGCGGCGCTGCGATGAACCGAGAAAGCCGCTGGTCGATTGTGATCGGCAGCCTGGCGCTGCTGATCGCGCTCGCCGCAGTGGAATGGCGGCAGGCCTCCCCGCCCTGGCGCGAGTTCCAGCCCGATGGCCCGGTGCGCACGCTCATACCTGCCATCAGCGACGAACCTGAACTGTGCCTCACATGCCACTTCGGCATTGAAGAGATCAGCCCGTCTCATCCTGTGGACGTGTTCGGCTGTGTTGCCTGTCACGGCGGCGACCGCTTATCGCTCGACGTCGCCGAAGCACACGCCGACCTGCGCGGTCCGAGCGGCAATCCGGCTGATTTGAGTGTGGTGGAACAATCGTGCGGTTCCGCGGATTGCCACGGCGGCGAGCTGCAAAGCAACCGCAACCATATCGCGCGGATCACGCGCAGCTTGCACACAACCTATGCAAGCGCGCTCGCCGCTTTCGCACAGGAGTACGATGTTGCGGCCGGCCCGCTCGGCGTCGTGGACGTGGCGGCCGATATCTACGGCCCGCCCGGCACGCTGGACGCCCTTGCGGCGCTTGATCCGGCTGCACTCGAATCCGCCGGCGCGAAACGATTTAGCGATAACTGTCTGCACTGCCATCTCGGCGCCGCGCCGATTGACGCGCCGGGCTACTATCGGGGCGCGGGCTGCGCCGCCTGCCATGTTCCTTACGCCGACGACGGCGTGTACCGCGGCGCGGACCCGACCGTGCCAACCGACGAGCCGGGCCACCCTCTTCGGCACGCGCTCACGGTCGTGATGCCGTCTGCACAATGCACCCGCTGTCATGGACGGGGGAATTATTCGCTGCAGACACTGGCCTTCACGCCGCACGATCCCGGCGACAACCCGCACAATACGGATACCGCCACCGTCTGCGAACGCGAACTGGACTGTATCGATTGCCACAACGCCGGCGAGGCCATGGGAGACGGGTACCTATACGCGAACGCCGACGCCGCGCCTAGCGTGGAATGCCGCACCTGCCACGGAACGCTGGAAGAGCCGCCGTCGCTGGTCACGCTCGACGACCCAAACGACCCGGCCTTCCGGCGTGCGAATCTTAATTCGAACTACTTCGTCCACGAAGGGGACCGGACGCTCGTCGCGCCCAACGGTGAAGCATTCGGGGCTGTCCGCTGGCAGGACGGGCGGCTGGTGCAGACCGGGCGCGTGACCGGGCGGACCTACAGCGTCCCCCTTGTTCAAGGGTCAGCCTGCCAACAAAACATAGATGAACAAGCAGCAAGCGACTGCCGCGCATGCCATGGCGCCTGACCGCCGGACACTGGGCATAGGACGCCGCGAAATGGTGCGCCTCCTGGGCTGGGCATGGCTGCTGCCGGCCGGTGCAATCCTGCGCCAGTTCGGGCGCTTCCTGAGCTACCGCCCGCCCGCCCCAGACCCCGCCCGGGTAGCGCTTGGAACGCCGGCGACACTGCCGCCGCTTCCGGCGGTTATCGAGTCCGCGCGCATCTTCTTGCAGCAGGATGCCGCGGGATACTACGCACTGGACAATGTCTGCACCCACCTCGGCTGCCAGGTACGACCTGCGCTGGACGGCGGATTCGCGTGCCGCTGTCACGGCAGCCGCTTCAGCGCCGTCGGCCAGGTGATCTCCGGGCCGGCCACACGTGATCTGCCGTATCTGGAGTTGTATTGGGATGCAGCCGGCCAACTGGTGGTTGATCGCTCGAATGCGGTTGACCCGGACACTCGGCTGCCGGCGCTCTGAATCTGATGTCCAACCGGCCGTCGTTCTTCACGCACCTGCACCCGCCTTCCATCCCGTCACGCGAGGTCCGCTTTCGTTACACCTGGGGACTGGGCGGCATTAGCATTGCGTTGTTTCTGATCCTGCTTGTCACCGGCGTGCTCGAGATGTTCTTTTACA
>JBHHUI010000175.1:0-6184 GCA_046753805.1 Anaerolineales bacterium | reverse complement strand
CAAGTGCGTCGTCTGGCACGTCTTTCGTTACGACCGAGCCGGCGCCGGTGCCGCTGCGCGATCCAATCGTCAGCGGCGCGACGAGCATTGAATCGCTGCCGATAAAGGACTCCTCGCCGATGGTCGTCTTGTGCTTCTTCCCATCCATTGTGAAGTTGCACGTGATGGCGCCGGCGCCAATATTCGTGCGCGCGCCGACGTCGGCGTCGCCCACAGGAAAAGTGGCCCATCTTCACCCCCGGGCCGAGCCGCGCGTTTTTCACTTCGCCGAAGTTGCCCATGTGGACGCCGCGCGCAAGATGCGCGCCGCGCCGCAGATGACCGAATGGGCCGATGTCCACGTCGTCCTCCAACACTGCCTGTTCGAGCACCGAGCACGCTACTTCACAACGGTCGCCGATGGACGTGTCGCGAACGATTGAATTCGGGCCGATCACACAGTCCACACCGATGGTTGAGCGTCCCTCGATGTGCGTATTCGGCAGTACGACCGTATCGCGCCCGATCGTGGCCTCGACCCCGATGTATGTTGCCTGCGGATCGACGATGGTGACGCCGGCTTCCATCCAGCGGCGGTTGATGCGCTCCCGGAGCAGCGTTTCCGCTTCCGCCAGGTGTACGCGCGTGTTGATGCCGACGGCCTCCACCGGGTCGGCGATCTCGGCTGTGCCAATGCGCCGGCCGGCCGCCGCCGCCAGCGCCACCAGGTCTGTCAGGTAATACTCTCCTTTGGGTGACAGCGGCAATGCAGGCAGTGTGTCCCACAACCAGCCAGCTTCAAAGCAATAGAAGCCGGGGTTCAGTTCGCGGATGGCAAGTTCTTCCTCGGTGGCCTGTGCTTCTTCCACAATCGCCCGGAGCGCGCCGGCGTCGTCGCGCACGATTCGCCCGAATCCGCGCGAGCGCTCGCTGCGCACCGTCAGCAGCGAGAAAGGCCCCTCGTTCTTGCGCTGCAGGTCGACCAGCACCCGCAGCGCTGCTGCCGTGACGAGCGGCATATCCGCTGCCCAAACGAGCACGTGGTCGGCGCGCCCGCGCAGGGTCGGCTCCGCCTGTAACACAGCGTGACCTGTACCCAGCTGCCTGGCTTGCATGACGTATTCCACTTCGACGCTGATCTCGGCCTGCACTTCGTCGGCGCCATGCCCAACAATCACCACCGGCTTCAGATCGCCTACGTCCTGCGCGACCGCCACAGCATGTGCAAGCATGGGCGTTCCACCAAGCCTGTGCAGTACCTTGGGCCGACTCGAACGCATGCGCGTACCCTGTCCGGCTGCCATAATCACGGTTGCAACGGTCATGCTGCATTCCTCCAGCGCGCGGTCACCGCCCGATACGTAAGAGACGGGTCGAACGGTGCACGGGCGTTATTCGGTTGAGAATTCGGATCAGGGTCCGGGGGTTCGTCGGGCACTGGAATGCTTATCGAGGGTGGATCAAGCTGGGCCGCCAGGACTCGAACCTGGATTAACGGATCCAAAGTCCGCTGTGCTGCCAGTTGCACCACGGCCCAACGGCAAGCCGAGGTATTGTAGCATAGCGGCCGGTCGCGGCGCACCGACTCTACGGACTGCGGCTTTCACTCATCTTCGGTGGGAACCAGACCCAGCTTTAGAGCCTGGTCGTACGAGATGGATTTTGAATCGAGGTTATCGACTTCGGTTTCCGACAGCGCTGCGTTCCAAAAGTCGTCCACATTCACATCTTGGGTGCGCGTGGCAATGCTATCGAGCACGTCCATATCGAGTTCAATTGGCTCAATGACGGTCTCATCTTCCGGCCCCGCTTCGGCAGCTACCGGCTCGGCAATCTCGGGTTCAGGTTCCGGCGCAAGGTCAGCCGCCGGTTGCAGCGGGCCGGTCTGGGGTACTCCCATCTGGGCTAGCAGGTTTAACAGGTCGTCGGCCGCCTGACGACCGTAGTGCAATGCGGAACCCATCTGCTGCGAACCACGGTCGCCATAGAAAATCATGAGCAGCATGTACGACTTACCGACGTTGGCAACATAAACGTCAAATTCATCGCCGTCAAAGAACTGCATGTTGAGCGGCACGTACCCGCCCAGCATGGTGCTCACCCGGAAGGCCGCCGAAAAAGCCGCTTCGATGTGAAAGATCATGCCTTCCACATCCAACCCGGGTACGTCGCCGGCGCGCACGACCACGTGGCCGTCCACGTCGGCCAGGTAAACGGCGGCCGCGCCGAGGTCGCTGCGCAGCGCCAGCACCCTTTGTGTTACGCCCGGGTGCACTTCCACAACCAGAGCCTCGCCAGTGAGCATACCGAGCGCGCGCTCGACGGCTTCTATGAATTCGCCGGGATTGGTCGGTTTGACGAACACCGCGTCGGGGTTCAGCGCACTGATCTCGCGCGATTCACGCGCGTCCTGTTTGCCGGTTACGACGATCAGGCGGGCGTCCGGGCGCGACCTGCGCACCCGCGCCATCAATTCGATGCCGTTCATGCCCGGCAGGTCCAGGTCGGTCACCACCAGGTCAAACGCGGTGCGCTGCACTTCCAGCATGGCTTCCTCGGCCGAAGGCACGTCGGCGACATGGATATCACCGATGGCGACCTCCAGCGTGGCGCGCAACATCTTGCGCACTTCCCGTTGGTCGTCTACGAGGAGCACCTGCTTGTCGCTCATGGCTTACCTATTGTACTCGATGTTTCGCCGCTTGATCCATTGCAGCCGGGGAGTCGCAAGAGATTAAGCAAGCGCCCGGGACAATCGCCGGGCGCAAGGACACAACGTTGCAGCGTGCCACGTGAGCGAACGTCAGACTCACGCGCTACCGATCACACATTACACCTTGTAGCAGGCTGCGAGGTGGTTGGAACCGGTGTCTTCGAGCGGTGGATGCTCATTGTCGCGGCAATAATCATCCGCCAGCAGGCAGCGGTCGTAAAAGCGGCAGCGTGGGAGTGGATCGATGGGTTTGCTGATGCCGCCTTTGATCTGCACTGCCTGGCGCTCAATGCGTGGGTCCGGGTTGGGGACGGCCGACAGGAGCGCCCTGGTATAGGGATGCTGCGGATTGTGGAGCACGTCTTCGGTTGGGCCCATCTCCACGATCTTGCCCAGATACATCACGGCAATGCGGTCGCACATATACCGCGCCACAGCCAGATCGTGCGTGATGTACAGGTACGATACATTCAGCCGTTTGCCGAGGTCCTGCATGAGCTGCATCACGCCGGTACGGATCGATACGTCGAGCATGGAGGTCGGCTCGTCTGCAACCACAAAGGCGGGGTCGATGACGAGCGCGCGCGCGATCGCAACACGCTGGCGCTGCCCGCCGGACAACTCGTGTGGGTAGCGGAACAAGAAGCTCGTCGCGGGCGTCAGCCCCACCATTTCGAGGAACTCATTCACACGTTCCTCGCGTTCCGGTACGGAACCGATCCCCTGTACGGCCAGCGGCTCGGAGACGATATCGTAGATCGTCAGGCGCGGGTTCATCGACTCGTACGGGTCCTGGAACACCATCTGGACGTTGCGGCGGTACTGTTTCAGCTTGCTGCGCCCCAAACCGACGACATCTACAGGGGACCCATTGATCTGGAGTTGGATATGCCCGGCGGTGGGTTCGATCAGCTTGACGAGCAACTTGCCGGTGGTCGTCTTACCGCAGCCGGACTCGCCGACGAGGCCCAGACTTTCGCCCTGTGCGATCTCGAAATCCACATCGTCGACGGCGTGGATAAAGCTGTCGGCGCGCCGGAAAATCCCGCGCTCGACCGGGTACAGTTTGCGCAGGCCCGACACCTTCAGCAGAGGGGGATTCGTCGCCATCAGAGATTCACCTCCACTGGATTCCAACACGCGGCGTAGTGGCCGTCGGTAAGTTCCTGCCACGGTGGTTGTTCTTCGGAGCAGCGCGCCACGCGGTTGGGACAGCGCGGATGGAAGCGACACCCGGTCGGGGGGTTGAGCAAATCCGGGGGTTCGCCCGGCAGCGTCGCCAGTTCGTGCTTCTCGCCGGACACGCTCGGAAATGCCTGCATCAACGCATAGGTGTACGGGTGAATCGGTCGGATGAAGATGGCTTCGGTGTCAGCCATCTCCACAAGGCGGCCGGCATACATCACGCCCACGCGGTCGCTCACTTCAGCGATGACGGCTACATCATGTGAGATGTAGATCATCGCCATATCGAGCTGGTCCTGAAGGCTCGTGATCTCCTTGAGCAGACTATCCTGCACGATCACGTCGAGCGCGGTGGTCGGCTCGTCGGCGATGATCAGCTCGGGATCGCAGGAAAGCGCCATGGCGATCACGGCCCGCTGGCGCATGCCGCCGCTGTATTCATGCGGGTAGCGCGTTTTCATCGCCGTATCGAGGCCAACCAGTTGGAACAGGCTGTCGATCTTAGCATCCACCTCGGCGTCTTCCATTTCCGGCAGATGCGTGTTAAGCGCTTCTCTGATCTGGTCGCCGACGGTATAGACCGGATTGAGCGAATTCATGGCGGCCTGAAACACCATCGCGATCTTCTTCCAGCGCAACTTGCGCATGTCATTGTCCGCCAGCGGCACAATGTCTACGCCGTTGATGCGGATGTGTCCTTCTTTGATGTGCGCGTTGTCCGGCAGCAACCGCAAAAGCGAAAGCGCTATCGAGGTCTTGCCGCAACCCGACTCGCCGACGAGGCCGAGCGCCTCACCGCGCGCCAACGAGAATGTGATGTTATCGACCGCCGACACCGGACCCTGGCGCGTCATGTAGTGCATGGTCAGGTTGTCGACCTCGAGAACCTTGTCTCCGTTATTAGTCATAAGTCCCTGTGTAAGAGAAAAATAGCGTTGGGAGCGCAGCGCCGCATCCGGCTGTCCCGGATGCTGCCCCTGAACTGATCAGCGCTGCCGCAAGCGAGGGTTGACGACCTCATCGAGCGCCCGCCCCATCAGGTAGAACGCCGAGCACAAAAGCACGATGGCAATACTGGACGGGAAGAGTAGGTGCCAGGTGTCGAAACGGAGTAGATAGCCGAAGTTGCGCGTAATGTTGAGCATCAGCCCCCAACTCATCTCAATCGTCGTCAGGCCAAAGAACGAGAGCACCGCTTCGGAAAAAATGGCCGCCGTCACGGTGAACATCATGTAGAGCAGCGAGATCGGAAGCAGGTTCGGCACCATGTGCCGGAAGATGATGTGCGCGTCGCCCCCGCCGGCGATGCGTGCGGCCTCGATGAACGGCTTGACCTTCACCGACAGCGCCTGCGACTTGATGACGATGGTCGTGCCGCCAAACCCGGACAGCAACCCGATGACAATCGCCAGTTTGAGCATGCCGACTTCCGTCAGCGCGCTCAGCACGATCAGGATCGGGATGAACGGCACCATGATCACGAGGTCTGCCAACCGCATCAGGATCGTATCGACGATACCGCCATAATAGGCCGATACCGCCCCGATGGTCGTCGCAATGAACACCGTCACCACCGCCGAGAGAATCCCGAGCGCGAACTCGAAGCGCGTGCTGTACATCAACTGGCTGAGCACGTCGCGCCCGAGCGGGTCAGTCCCGAGCAAGTGGCGCGCGCTGGGCGTGGCCGGGTGGAAGCCCGCTTCCAGGTCCACGCCGGTAAGCGGGTCGTAAATGCTTGGTTCCCAAACCGTGTTGATCAGGATCGGATGCGCCAGTGCAAATAGCCCAAAGAAGATGATTACGCCCAATCCCGTCAACCCGACGGGATTCTCCGCGAACAAAGCCCAGTTGCTTCGGAACGACTTCCAGAGCAGACTCAGCCGAACCCGCCAGAGCGGCGTATAGGTGGAGCCGGGTGCGGTTGTAGTTACAGAAGCCATAGACAGTCTCGTTTCTCGCTAATGATAGCGGATGCGCGGGTCGAGGAACGCGTAACCCACATCCGCGATCAGATGGCTGATCAAGGTCATGATGCCGACGACTGTCAGCGCGCCCATTGCCACCGGAATGTCCGCCAGGATGGCGGAGTTGAGCAGCGTCAGCCCCAGCCCCGGCCACGAGAAGATCGACTCGGTAATGATGCCGCCGCTGACCGAGTTGCCGATGCTGAACACCAGGCCGGTCCACACCGGCAACAAGGCGTTACGCGCGGCATGCTGGTCACGGATGACCTTCTCCGGCAGACCCTTCGCCCGCGCTGAGAGGATGTAGTCCTCCCGCAGCGTCTCCAGCATGCTGGTGCGCGTC
>JBHHUI010000174.1:0-6187 GCA_046753805.1 Anaerolineales bacterium | reverse complement strand
ACTACGACCGCGCGCTGCAGGCCGGCCTGATCGAACGCATCAACCCTGTGCCGGCGTACTACGACCACGTGCGGGAACTCATCAATCTTGACCTAATTGCATCCTACCCGCGACGGCTGCACGTCGTCGTGGATGCGATGTACGGCTCCGGACGCGGCTATCTGAAAGGGCTGTTGGCGGGCACGGGCATCGAGGTCATTGAGATCCGTGGCAATATGAACCCCGGGTTCGGCGGTGTGCACCCGGAGCCTATTATGAAGTATCTTGGCGCCACCGCCAGCGCCATTGCGAACGGCGCCGGAGATGTGGGACTCGTGACCGACGGAGATGCAGACCGTATCGGCGCAATGGACGGGCGCGGCCAGTTTGTGGACCCGCACAGGATTATGGCGCTGTGCCTTAAATACCTCGTGGAGCGCCGAGAACAGCGCGGAGCGGTCGTCAAGACCGTCTCGACCACTCAGATGTTAAATCGGCAGGCCGCGCAATACGGCGTCGACCTATACGAGACGCCAGTGGGATTCAATTACATCGCGGATCACATTCTGGCCGGCGACGTCCTGATCGGCGGCGAAGAGTCGGGCGGCATTAGCATCCGTGGACACATCCCGGAAGGGGACGGAGTCCTCGTCGGGCTGCTGTTGTTGGAAGTGATAGCTGCCTACCAGGCCCCGCTGCACGAGCTTGTGGAAGATTTGCTGCGGGAGTTCGGCCCGGTGGTCTATGCGCGGACGGATCTGCGGTTGTCGCAGCCGGTTGCGAAGGCAGAAATGGTCAGGCGTTTGAGCGCGGACGCGCCGGGCGCTATCGGCGGCTTGAATGTGACGGGCGTGCAGACTACCGACGGGGTTAAGTTCCTGCTGGACGACGATTCCTGGCTGCTCATCCGGCCCTCGGGCACGGAACCGGTATTGCGCGTTTATGCCGAAGCGCGCGATGAGGCCGGGATGCAGGCGTTATTGGCTTATGGCGAAGAGGTCGCGCGGGGGATGTGAGGGCGCCGTTGACGACATGGCAAGCACGGCGCTTCTGAGGGTGGAGGAAGTAAAGCGTAGACGTGACCCTCCAGAACGTACAATCGACCGGCGGCTCCCGCGTAACAGGAGCCGCCGGTCGTTTTGATGGCCGATATCAGATCCGGTTCGGGCTAGCCGCCGGCCAGTCGCATGCGCCGTGCAACCAGCATCACCGCGATCAGTCCGAGCGCTGAAAGGATCAGCGCCGGTGCGCCGACCTCGTCGGCAAAGCCGGTGTCGGGCAGCGCCGTGGCGGCCGGCGCTGTAGTCGCACCGGGCACTGGGGTTTCACCGCCGCCGCCTGCGCCGCTACCGATGGCAATGGTTGGCAACCGCGTCGGCGTGCTCGTGGGTTCACCGACTGTCGCTTCCGTCGCCGCTATTGCTGACGTCGGCGTGTTGGTCGGCGCGACAACCGGGGTATCGGTGATCTGCGCCACAACGGCTTGAGTATTGGTTGGCGCGGCTTCCTGGGTTGCGGTTGGAATTTCACCGCCGCCGCCGGTAGCGGCGTTTGCAGTGTGCTGGGCGTCGATGACGGCTTGCGTGTTGGTCGCCAGAATTGCGGCGGCTTCGGTGGCAGCCGCATCGCGCTGGCGGGGCGCAATCACTACCAGGTATAGCCCGATGCAGATCAGGCCCAGTATGAAGACTCCGCCAAGTGCAAGAGAAGCAATTACGAACGGGCGATTGCTCGCCTCTTCCGGGAATTGCTCCTCGCCCTCTTCATCGAAGTCGAGGGCAGGGTCAAAGTCGATATCGGGAGGCAGTTCGGCCATCGTACATCATCTCCTGAACAGATGGGATGGGCCACTGCCGGGGAAGCAACAGTTCGGCATTTTACACGTACTTGTCAATGCACGCCAGTGGCCGGCGTTGTCTAAAGTCGTTCGCTCGTTCGGCGCCGTCTATATGCAGTTGTCTGTGCAAGGTGCGTGCCAGCGTGGCTATGCGGGCAAACTATCTTCGTAGACTTCGACGTTATTGCGGGGTGCAACCACGGCGGCGCCGTCGTCCAACTCGACGGTGACGGCGAACCCCAACAAGCCGCTGGCAAACCGCTGCTGCTGGGCGCCAATTTCCACGATGACGCCAATCTCGCCCGCGTGCGGTTTGCGCAACATTCTCACGCGCTTGCCGATGACCAGTGGTTCGCCTTCAACGGGAACGGGCGGCGGCGGTTCCATGGTCGGCAGGGGAATGATTAATTCCGGGCGCGACCCGGCAAAGCGGTCGGTGGGGTTGGCGTCCAGGGCAGTTTCGCGCCCGTTGTGCTCAATTAATAGCTCCCAACTATAGGCCGGCATGATGCGTTCGCCGAAGCCCTCCGTGATGAGCACGGGGAAGGGCAGTCCGCGCGCGAAGTCTATCAGTTCGCCGGGCATGCTGCCCGCAACGATGCCGCGCACGTGCGCCGCGGCGGCAGCCTGCAGCGCTTCGTGGTCTACCGCGCCGCCGACGGCCACGATGACGTCCTGGTATCCCACGTCGATGGATTGCGCCAGGAGCGGCTGGGTCGGATCGGTGGCCGCAACGCGCAGCACGCCAAATGCTTTGCGTCCCGACCCCCATTTGGCCTGAATGAGCACACCGTGCGCCTCGATCAGCACGGATCGGCTGCTCTGGATGTCTACGACCGTGCCCGGCAAAAACGCCCGCAACTCAAACGGGTGATCGCGCGACGCCATCAACAAGCGCCCGTCGCCGGCCGCAATCACTTCGCCGTCAAACGGCACCCGCACGCGTCGCCGGAACAGGCCCAGGGTGCGCTTTTCGGCCAGGGTAGCGCCTTTCTTCAACGCGACGCCCGCGTCCACTCTCAGCAACGAGTCGGCAGCCGCCGGCTCGATGCGCAATTGGCGCGCCACGTCGAGGATGCGATGGCGGGTGTTGCGGGGCGCGCGCCCCACAACATCGTTGGCTTCGACGCGGTCGCCGGGTCGTACCAGAATCTCGCCGTGCGCCGGCAGCCGCCGCTCGCGGCGGATGGTCAGCAGGCCGGCGACGTGTGTAACCGGGGGCAGGTACATGGCGGCCTCAGGCGCCCAGCTCGGCCAGCCAGCGTTGTAGTTGCTCGCGCCGCTGCGCCGGGTCGCGTTCCATGGCCACCGGTCGGCCGCGCGCGTCCACAATCAGCCCGATCGTGCCGCCCGTGAGCAGCACGCGCCGCCCCTGGCCGCGGCCGTACCCAATGTCAAAGCCTTTCAGCGGCTGCAGCGATACCTGCGCTTCCTGCCCCAGCGGCAGCGGCAGGACCTCGATAGTTCCGTAGCGCACTTCTACCTCCAGCCGTTCCCCGTTGCTGTATTTCATGCGCACGCGCAAGACGTGCTGCCCCGGACGCGCCTTTCCAACCGGACAGACTGTCGCGCCCAGGTTCGCAAATGCTCCAGACTGGAATACCTGCACGGATGCAACCGCGTTAAAGGCCGCCGCTGCGCCCAGCGACGGCGCGAGATTGTGCTGGTCGATCAGTAGGGTCGTGATACCGGTGGGTTGCAGCCCGTCGAGCAATGTCAGCGCAGCTTGCGCCGGTTTCGGGGCGTGCGCCAGCACCGCGCCGCTGCCCAGGATCGGGTCGAACGCCGGCAGCAGGCTCGAACGCGAGGCGCGAATGCGCGCCGGCCAGTTTGCGCGCGACGAGGCCACAGTAATGGCAAGCGCCTCACGCGCCATGGCATGTTCCAGGTATAGTTCGTCCAGTTCTTGCGGGATGCTGCCGGGGGCGAGCGATTTGTTGTTGACGAAGTCGGTAATTTCATCCAGCGGAATCTCGGTCGGCAACCAGCGGGCGATCCTCTCCGCGGACGTGTACCGCAGCAGGTTGCCGGCGCTGTGCCCGACGCCCACATCCGGGCGCACCGTCAGCGCGAGATCGCCGCCAAAGGCGGCGGCGACGGTGGTGGCAGCCGAACCCACGTCAACGCCAAGTACGCCCTTGGCCGGATCGAAGATATGGCTTGTAAAGCGCACCAGGTTTCCGAAGGCGCGTGCGGTGGGCATGACGTTCCCGCCGCTCCAATCGGCCAGTTCGCCGTAGCCGGCGATGCGCGTCGCCCGAATCGAGTCGTATAACTGTGCCAGGTTCCGTTCGGCGGACAGGATCGCTTCAGTCTGCAATGCCGGGCGGACGTTGCCGGCCACCTGAACTGTCGCCACGTCTTCAAACAGGCGCTGCACGCGCTCGCGCAAGCGGACGTTGCCCGCAAAGAGCACACGTGGCCGTTCGTCTCGACTCATCAAACTGAGTGCCATCGCAACCGTATCGGCGAGGCGGAGCACGGCGGCGCGAGCCCCGCCGTCGGTACCGCCGGTAATGATTACGAGGTCGGGGCGCAATCTGAGCAGCATGTCAACCTGCTCTTCATCGCGCCGCGAGTCCGACAGGCTGAACGTGTCTACAATGGCGAGATAGCTTGACGCGGCGGCGCGGCGTGCGCTCTCGACCGAGACATCGGGCATGAGACCCACAATGACGGTCCGCAGGGGTTGGCCTGCGCTGGCGGTGGCGGCAAACGCGTCCACGCCCGCGCCGTCTGGCCGGGAGGGCAGAATGAGCCGTTCTTCTTCGTCAAGATACGGGCGGCCGGAAATACTTTGCAGGCTGTCCAGCGCGTGGCGCAGCCCCTCGCCGACATCGCTGAATGGCGGTTCCACCGTGGTTGGCGCTGCGCCGCCGGCCACGAATCGGAATTCGCCGTCGACGACGTCCAGCAGTGCAACGCGCGTATTCACGCTCCCAAAATCGACTGCAAGGATTGAATCGGTTGGCGCTGAAACGGCGGCCATTAACCCAACCCCAGGTTCTGCAGGATCGTCGGCAGCACGGTCTGTGTGAGGTCCCCCGTTATGAACGTCCACATGAACAACACGCGCTCGCTTAATAACGCAAATGCAGTTGCCAGCGCGCCAGCGTACAGGGCAGCCAGCGCGATGGTGACGAATACCTGACCGAATGTGGCCGGGATCAGGATCAACGCCGGTCGTCCAATCTGCCCGGACGGAAGGCGGCGCGCGCCGTAGTAAAAATAGAGCAAGGCCGTCACAGTCCCAAACAAGATTACGCCGACGTCGAACGCCCAACCGGCGACGGTGCGCCCGCTTCCGAGCGGCGGCTGCAATGGGTCGAGGAAGTTGGCTGCGATCTGGGGGAACAGCGTACCCGTAATGGCGCCGCCGACTGCGACGGCAGCGCCAACGCCAACCAACAGCCCCATGGCGATGTTTCCCAATGGCGCCAGCCGGCCGCTGACCTTGAGCAATACGAGCCAGCCGAGCACTAGCGGGACGGCGGCCAGGCCGCGCTGGGTCGAGTCCGGGTTGCTGATAATGTTCTGAATGCGCGGTATGAGCACCGCTTCGAAGACGACAATCGTCGCGTAGCCGGAGGCGACGCCCACAAACAAGTGCATTGCCATGCGATACATGGGGTTGTCGCCCAGCAGATAGCTGAAGACCAGCAGGCTGAGCAGGAACGAGATCGTGACCCCGAAGAGTTGGAGCAATTCGTCGCTCACAACTGCGTTCCCCCAGGGCTGCTTTCCGACCGGCTCTCGGGTCGCGCCAGCCGAACGGTCATCCATACCACGTTGCCAAACAGGAGCAGCAGCCCGGCTGCGAGTATGCCGGCGGAATAAGAATCCCAGCGTCGAGACACGGCCGAGGGGCCGCGCGGCGCAATGATGTCGTTGACGAAAGCCCCGGCCAGCCCGCCGGAAAGCCCCACAAACTGTGGGTTGTCTCCCTCCGCGTATGGCTGTAAGAGTGGTTGGGTCGCACCGGTCACGACGGCTGCCATGGGCACGCCTTGTGGGCGCACCTGTTCGAGCCAGCCCCGCCCAACCGCCGGCGAATCGGTTGCGACGACCATCATGTCGAAGCCGCTCAACGAGTCGACTCCGGCGACCACGTCCATGCCCCATGGCGAATCGCCACGGATGAAATCGACGTCGATCACCGATACCGGGTCGGCGGCAAAGGCCTGCAGCCCGATTGCGCCGCCGGGTATCAGCCCCAGGTTGACGTATTGCACACCATATGTTTCTGCGGCATCGATTTCCACGCGGGCCAGCGCCGCCTCGGCTACGGCCTGCGCGACGCCCACACCGGCCGGCCGCGTGCTTACCAGCGCAAAACGCTGCCCGCGTTCGGCCAGTTGTACGAGCAACGCT
>JBHHUI010000173.1:0-6188 GCA_046753805.1 Anaerolineales bacterium | reverse complement strand
CTACGATATCACTGTGCAGCTGACTGGCTCTGTGCATGAATCTCGCGCCACACTAAAGTCGCGGATCGTGCAAGCTGCGGCTGCTGCGTTGAAACATGCGGGCGCTCCCGCCGATATGAGTGCGGCGATCGTCCTGAGCGACGACAATCACCTGCGCGCTCTCAATCGTGAGTTCGCCGGAATCGATGCGGCCACCGATGTTCTATCGTTCCCGGCCGGCGACGCCGCGCCAGAGTCCCCCCCCGGCGAAGCGCCGCACGCCGGCGACGTGATCATCTCACTGGAGCGCGCCGCTGCGCAGGCGGCCGCCGGGGGCCATTCACTGGAAGCGGAGGTTGAACTGCTGACCGTCCACGGCGTTTTGCACCTGTGCGGACACGACCACGCTGCACCGGCGGACAGCACCCGCATGTGGCGGGCGCAGGCCGCGATCCTGAACTCCATCGGTTCCGACATCACCGGCCCGGCCGTGTAGCGCCCGGCACACCATTCCATCCCCTTTGCCCATCTCATATGGGCTGGTCTATAATCGCACAACCTCACAATTTCTGATCGGTTCATCGACCGCGAATTTGATTTCATGCGCTTAGACCTTGATCTATACCGGCGCGAAGTCCGCGTCTCAGAAAATCCCCTCGTGCGTCTTTCGGCGATCGACATCTCGCCCGAGCGGCCGCTGCGCACCATCGTTTTCATCCATGGTTTCGGCGGCTTCGCCGACCAGTGGGCCAACCAACTCAACGAATTCGCGATTGAAAATCGCGTCATCGCACTCGACCAGCGCGGCCACGGGTACGCCGAAAAACCATACAGCCAGTACACGATGTCTGAGATTCAATCGGACCTGGAGCGGGCGCTGGAACTTCTGGAAGTTGAGGAGCGTTTTGTCCTGGTGGGGCATTCGTTCGGCGGCGCAGTCGTAACAGAGTACGCAGTCGCGCATCCGGATCGCGTCGAGAAACTGGTGTTGATTGCTTCGGCCGGTGAGTACAGGATTCATCCGTTGTTTCGCTTTCTGCTACGCTGGCCGCTCCCGGCGCTGAAAGTGATCGAGCCTTTCACAAGAAACTGGCTGCGCTCGCCCACGCAAACTCTGAAGCCGCTGCACCACAACACGGTCGCCAAATGGAACGGGTGGAACCTCTTCCGCGATCTGCATGTGGACACGCTTGTCGTGCGCGGTCACCGCGACCGCGTCTTCTCGCGCAAGTACTTCGAGGAAGTCGCCCGCCTGATCCCGGGTGCGGAAGATGTGGATGTCGGCAGTTCCGGCCATCTGGTGATGCTCGAGCGCGCCGCGGCCGTCAATCGGGCGTTGCACCGCTTTATGGCCACCGAGCGCCGGTCGTGGCGCAGCGAGCACTCCGAGCAATCGCGCGCCGATTTGATCCGCGAGCGCCCGTGGCTGGTGCATTATGACTCCGGAGTACCGTACACCATTGGCTTGCCAAAGATACCCGTGCACCACTTTCTCCGGTCGGCCGTACGGCGCTTCCCCCGGTTGCCAGCCGTGTATTTCGCCGGTGCGAGCATCAGCTTCCGGCGTCTGAACCACGACTCGAACCGCTTTGCGAACGCGCTGGCCGACCTGGATGTGCAGCCGGGCGACCGCGTGCTGCTGCTGTTGCCAAATCTGACGGCGACTGTAGTGGCTTTCTACGGCGTGCTCAAAGCCGGGGCGGTGGTTGTATTCACCAGCCCGCTGACGGAAGAAGACGAAGTGATTCGTGAAGTGCGGGAGACCGGCGCCAAAGTGCTCATTACGCTTGCGTCAAATGCAGGCCTCGCGCTGCGCGTCCTCGAAGCGACGGCGCTGGCGCATGTGGTTCTGACAGACGGGTGTGAATATCTACCCTTGCAAGCACGCATTGCGGTCCGGTTGCGCAGGAAGGGGAACGAAGTTGAGGCGGAATTCCCCACGTTTGCAGGGCTCGTCACCAACCAGAGCTACCGCTCGCCGGATGTCCCGGTGGACCCAAGCGATCTGGCCGTGGTGTGCTACACCGGCGGCACCACCGGGCTCCCCAAAGGCGTCATGCTCAGCCACCGGAATCTCGTCGCCAATGCGCTGCAGACGCGCCACTGGATTCCAGACATCGAAGAAGGCCGGGAGCGCATCCTGGCGGTGGTGCCCTTCAACCATAGCTACGGGATGATCACGGCGCTCATCATCCCTGTTTCCCTCGGGGCCAGCATGATCGTGATGCCGCGTTTCGAGGTGGAAGACGTGCTCCGCCACATCAAGCGCTATCGCCCCACGCTGTTTCCGGGTGTGCCGCGCATGTATATGGCTATCAATCGCTACCCCGGCGTGCGCCGCTTCGGAGTGAGTTCCATCAACGCCTGCCTGAGCGGGTCGGAGCCGCTCCCGGTCGAAGTGCAGGAAGAATTCGAGAAGCTCACACGCGGCCGGCTGGTCGAAGGCTACGGGCTGACGGAAGCCTCACCAGTGACGCATGCCAACCCGCTGCGCGGCCGCCGCAAAGTAGGCAGCATTGGTGTTCCGCTGCCATCCACAGAAGCCCGCATTGTGGACCTCGCCAGCGGCGATCCGCTGCCGCCCGGCCAGATCGGTGAATTGACGGTGCGCGGTCCGCAGGTGATGCGCGGGTACTGGAATGACGAGGAAGGGACGGCGGCCGTCGTTACTGCGGATGGCTGGCTGCGTACGGGAGATGTGGCGCACGCGGACGAGGACGGATATTTCCGCATCGTCGCGCGCAAGCAGGACATGTGGTATCCCGAGCGGCCCGGCAAGCCGGCCTTCCCACGTGACGTAGAAGAAGTGCTTTTTGAAATTCCGCCGGTGCGCGAGGCCGCCGTCGTGGCGATCGCCGATCAGCCGATAGCGTTCGTCGTTGCCGGGCGCGATCGCCCAACCGCCGAATCCTTGCTCGCGTATTGCAAGCGCCGCTTGCCCCCGCAGCTCGTACCTCGCTTTGTGATCTTCCTGGACGAATTTCCGCGCAGTTTCATCGGCAAGATTCTGCGACGGGAGTTGAAGAAGGTATTCGAGAAACGCCGCGCGGCGCTGGAAAAAACGCGCGCTGATGGATGACCCATCCCCGACCGCCGGCGTTGATCCGCAGCGCCTCTTGCACACGGGCGTCGAACTCATCCAAACAGGCGACCAGGTACACGGCCGGGCTATGCTGCTGGAAGCCGTCGAGATCGATCCCGGACTTGCAGCAGCCTGGCGCTGGCTGGGCGAAATCCTGATTTCGCCCGAAGACCGGGCGCTGGCGCTTGAGAAATATCTCGCCCTCCGACCTGAGGATTCCGAGGCCGCCGGGCAGCTGTCCGCCCTGCAACTGGAAATCGCTGGCCCGGCGACGGACCCGGCCGAGGACGACATCTCCTTCAGCCCCTTGCAATGCGTGTACTGCGGCGCGCTAACTGACCCGGACGACCGCCGCTGCCCGGTCTGCGAACGTAGCCTGATGACTGCGCCTCGCAAGACCCATACGGGCTGGATCGGCAAAGCATTTTTCATCTTGGCAGGATGGGATGCGCAGATCGGCGTAATCCTTGCTGCAATCCCATTCATGGCGGCCGGGCCGCGCACACCGATCCTTGAACGTGTGGCGCGGATTTCATTTGTCCAGGCAACTTTTACAGACTTTCTCGACTGGCCACAGAACGCCCTGCCATTGCTCACCGCGGCCGGCGTTGCACACGCGCTGCTATTGCTCGCTCCGATCGTCGCGCTCGCGGTCCGCGACGATTGGTCGTTCCGCCTCGCCTTCGCCGCCATCCCCCTCGATCTCGTCCTGCTGGCCGCCGGCGCTTCGCTGGGCTACGTGGGCCTCCCCATGCTTGGTTTGCACCTTGCGGTGGGACTGAGCGCGGTTTCATTGGCGATCCTCGCGCTTGCCAATTACGCAACCGAACAGCAGCGCGAATTCACGGAGCTGCAGCGCACAAATTATTCGAGCCACGAGCTACACAAACTCGGGCACGAGTACCGCCGGAAAGGCAAATGGGCGCTGGCGACGCTGGCCTGGCAGCGCGCGGTTGCCAAAGAATCATCACCCCGTAATTACTTTCAACTCGGGATCGGATATGCGCACCTGGGCCACACCATGCGCGCCGTGCGTGCACTGCGGGAAGCGCAGCGGCTTGCGCCGGACAACGTCCAGATCGCGGAGGCTGTAACCGAAATCGAGCGCGCCGACGCAAACCCATGAGCATCGACGCACGCCAGCAGCAGTTAATGCTGCTGCAACAGCAGATGCGTCAGTGCCGCCGGTGCTCCGCAGCCGGATACGGCGTCGAACCGCCCGCCGTGTTCTCGGGTCGGGCCAACGCGCGCGCCATGATCATCGGTCAGGCGCCCGGAGTCACCGAGGTCAGTGCCGGCCGGCCCTTCAACGCCACGGCTGGCAAGCGGCTCTTCGCGTGGCTGGCGGAAGCTGGTTTCGACGAAGCAGACTTTCGCGCGCGCCACTACATGACCTCCGTCACCAAATGCTTTCCGGGCAAAGCCCGCAACGGAGGCGGCGACCGTGTCCCATCGCGCGCCGAGCAAGCGCTGTGCCGCTCCTTTCTCGCAGCCGAAATTGATCTTGTGGCCCCGGCGCTCATCATTCCCGTCGGGCGACTGGCGATAGCGCTATTCTTCGACAAATCGCTGCCGCTGACTCAAATCATCGGCACGCAAACCGAACGAAACGGCGCGGCGATCATCCCACTACCTCACCCGTCCGGGGCCAGCACCTGGCACCGCAGCGCATCCAACCAGCGACTCATACGCGGCGCACTGCGTAGCATTGCAGCCCGACGGAAAGAACTGAACCTGTGAACCTGAAACCGAAAGAGGAGCATGCCATGTCACCCACCATCACCGCCCGACAAGGCGATATCACCGCCGTAGAGGTGGATGCAATCGTCGTAAATCTGTTCGCGGGCGTCACCCGTCCGGGCGGGGCCACCGGGGCCGTCGATCAGGCGCTGGGCGGCGCAATCACCGCGCTAATCGCAGGCGGCGATTTCAAGGGCAAGTTAGGCGATGTCGCCGTGCTGTATCCGGGCGCAGCGCTGCCGGCGCATAGGGTGCTCATCGCCGGGCTTGGCCCCCGCGACGGATTCTCGTTCGAGCAGGTGCGGCGCGCGGCGGCTGCGGCCGCAGAGAAAGCCGGAGCGCTTGGCGCCCGCTCCGTCGCAACGATCGTGCACGGAGCGGGCATCGCAAACCTCGAGCCGCGTGCGGCCGCCCGGGCCGTCGCCGAAGGTTCGGTGCTTGGCGCCTACACGTTTGACACGTTCAAATCTACTCCGACAGATACGCCCATCGCGGACGTTACGATCGTCGAATTCGACGGCGGCAAGATGGACGCTGTGGCGGCGGGCGCCAGCGAAGGCATGACAATAGCGGAGTGCGCCAACTTTGCGCGCGATCTGGTAAACGAGCCGCCCAACAGCTGCACGCCGACCTCGCTTGCCGCGCGCGCCGAACAGGTTGCAGCGGCGTACGGCGGCCACGCGCGCGTCGTCGAAATGCCTGAAATGCGGGAGCTGAATATGGGCGCGCTGCTGAGTGTGGCGGCGGGAAGCGCCGAACCGGCGAAGTTAATCGTACTCGAACACGACCCGGGCCAGGCCGAAGCCGCGCCGCTGGTATTCGTGGGGAAGGCGATCACCTTCGACACCGGCGGCTATTCGCTCAAGAGCTATCAGAACATGGCCGAGATGAAAACCGACATGGCCGGCGGAGCCGCCGTACTCGGCGCGCTGCGCGCCGCCATGGCGCTTGGAGCGCCGCAAAGGGTGATCGGGATCATTCCAGCCACCGAGAATATGGTCAGCGGGCGCGCGTCGCGGCCGTCTGATGTTGTCACGGCTTCCAATGGCAAAACCATCGAAATCATCAGCACAGACGCCGAAGGGCGGATGGTGCTTGCCGATGCGCTGGTATATGCGGCGCGCTATGAGCCGGCCGCTGTGATCGATCTGGCGACGCTCACCGGGGCGGCCATGACTGCGCTGGGGCGCGGCGGCGCCGCCGCGCTGTTTACCAACGACGACGCGCTGCGCGACCGCATCCTGCGCGCCAGCGCCGACAGCGGCGAGCGCGTGTGGCCGATGCCGCTTTTCGACGAATATGCTGAATGGATGCGGCGGAGTGAGGTCGCCGACCTGCGCAACGCCCCGAGTGACCGCCATGCCGGTACTGGCTCGTCGGCCGCCTT
>JBHHUI010000172.1:0-6191 GCA_046753805.1 Anaerolineales bacterium | reverse complement strand
TAGTTCGGTCAACTCGCGCAGGCGGTAGCGCAGCCCATCGTCCAGCACACCGGCGCGAAAGCGCCAGCGCCAGTTGCCGCTTGCAGTACCCGGCAAGTTCATGCGCGCTTCAGCGCCCAAGCTGAGCATATCCTGCAAGGGCGCCAACGCCATATTGGCGACGGAAGCCCACGCGACCCGGATCAGGTCCCAGGCGATATCGTGCCCATCGACGCCGAGATAACGGCGGCAAAAATCGCGCTCCGCATCCGTAGCGCTTTCGGTATACCATCCCACCGTAGTGTCGTTGTCATGGGTTCCGGTATAGACCACGCAATTGCGGGGATAATGGTGCGGCAGAAAGCCGGCGTCTGGCTCCGCTCCGAACGCAAACTGCAGGATCTTCAGGCCGGGTAGGTCAAAACGGTCGCGTAGAGCAAGGACCTCCGGCGTAACGAAGCCGAGGTCCTCCGCGATGAATGGCAGCGCACCGAGTTCCATCTGGAGGGTCTCAAAGAAATCCGCACCGGGGCCGGGCAGCCACTCGCCGAACTCAGCAGTTGGGTTGCCAGACGGGATCGCCCAGAACGACTCGAATCCACGAAAATGGTCGATCCGCACGATATCGACCAGCTCGAGCACAGCCCGCAATCGCTCGAGCCACCAGCGGTAGCCCTGCTGCTTGAGGACATCCCAGCGGAATAGCGGATTGCCCCATAGCTGGCCCGTAACGGCAAAGTAGTCCGGCGGCACCCCGGCCACCATTGTGGGCGCGCCGGCATCATCCAAAAAGAACAAGGCAGGATGTTGCCACACGTCGGCGCTGTCGAAGGCCACAAAGATCGGGATGTCGCCGATGATCCGGACGCCGGCGTCGGCAGCATAGGATTTCAGACGCGCCCACTGACGGAAGAAGAGGAACTGACGGAAGCGGTGGTCATCAATCTGCTCTCGAAGATCATGTCGGGCTGCGTGGAGCGCCGCCGGCCGGCGCGCGGCCAATTCCGGCCCCCAAGTATTCCACACAGCGCCGCCGTGGGCGTCTTTGAGCGCCATGAAGAGCGCATAGTCGTCGAGCCACTGGGCCTGCCGCGCGCAGAATTCATCGAATTCCTTCCGCAGTCGGACATCGCCCGCGGAACAGAAGCGGGCGTAGGCGCGCCGGAGCAGCGCAACTTTGCACTCGATCACCGGCCCGAACTCAACCTGATCGGACGGAAACGGCGGCAACGCCTCGAGGTCGTCCGACGAGAGCAGGTCGTCGTGGACGAGCAGTTCCGGGCTGACAAGATAGGGGTTGCCGGCGACCGCCGAGAAACACTGATAGGGTGAATCGCCGAAGCCGGTCGGCCCGAGCGGCAGCACCTGCCACAGTTGCTGCCGCGTGGCGCGCAGGAAGTCGATCCATGCGAAGGCTGCCGGGCCCAGATCGCCGATGCCAAAGGGGCCGGGTAGTGAGGTGGGATGTAACAGTATGCCGCTGGCGCGCGGATGTGCTGTCACTGGCCCAGCACCCGCACAGTGCGCCGCACGTGGCTGCCGCGCGTGATGTTGCCGGAAGAAAGGTCGCCCGGCGTTACATCGGGGTCGACGGTACAGCCGTCCTCAATTCTCTGGTTCGCCGGTATTTCCGTGTTCTTTCCGATCATCGTGATGCCCAGATCGGCTTGCTCCGCCGGGCGCCGGCCGAGAATCGCCCCGGGGCCAATAACAGTGTTCTTGTCGATGACCGTGCGCGTGACATGCGCGCCTGCTTCGATGCGCGCGTTGTTCAGGATAATTGACTCGCGGATGACGGCCTCCCGACCCACATAGACGCCGGGCGAGAGCACTGAGCGCTCGACGATAGCGCCGGCCGTGACGATTGTTCCATCGGTAAGCAGGCTGTCTCCCACCGTCGCACCGGCGTTGAGCAACACCGGCGGCCGTTCCTGCGAGCGCGTGTGGATAACCCACGTTCGGTCGTTCAGGTCGAGCGCCGGCGATGGGCCAAGCAGGTCCATGTGGGCTTGCCAGTAGGAATCCACTGTCCCCACGTCTACCCAGTAACCGCTATACGGATACGCATACACATTGCGTCCCTGCTCGATGAGCATGGGGATGATGCTCTTGCCAAAATCGTGTTCCGAACCGGCGTTTTGCATATCGTCCACCAGCGCACGATCGAGGGCGCCGATATTGAAGACGTATATCCCCATCGAGATCAGGTTGCTCGGCGGATCGTCCGGCTTCTCGACAAATGCCGTCACCCGGTAGTCGTCATCCGTCGCCAGCACGCCGAAGCGCGAAGCCTCCGCGCGCGGCACGCGCATGGTCGCCACTGTCATTTCTGCGCCATGCTCGACGTGGAAAGTGATGAGCGGCTCGTAGTCCATCTGGTAGATATGGTCGCCCGAAAGAATCAACACCAGATCGGGGCCGCCGCTGCTGACAAAGTTGAAATTCTGCTGCACGGCATCCGCCGTCCCTTTGTAAAAGCCGCTTTCATACCGCGCGGTGTACGGTTGGTACACGCGCACGCCGCCGGTAAACGAGCGGTCCAGGTCCCAGGGTTGACCGACGCCGATATGCTCAATGAGGGAGTGCGGTCGATACTGCGTCAGCAGCATGACGTCTAACAGCCCGGAGTTGACCGAGTTACTCAGGGCGAAATCGATGATGCGATACTTGCCGGCGAAAGGAACGGCCGGTTTTGTGCGCTTGGCGGTAAGCACGCCCAGACGGGAGCCCTCGCCGCCTGCCAGAATCACAACACGCGTTTTCATAGATACGTCGGCTTTGTCAAGTTCTGCGCCGCAGCGCGCCCATGGTGCCGGCCCTCACTCGCCGTCTGAGCGGGTAAGCGCGATCTTCAATTCCGCCGCGCCGCCGGCTGCCACTTTCAGCGTGAATGTGGCCCCGACTTCCAGAGCGAGTAACGCGTCTTGCTGGGTTGCGTCTGACCACGCACGATCGGCTGTGAATTGTACGACATCGCCGCTGACTGTGTTGCGCACACCTCTGGCGCTTTCGGTTGCAATGTAGGCCAGCGCAGCGCGGCCGCCACGGATCACTGCGTCATAATCAGGGCACAGTTCATTCGTGATGTGCAGGCCGATCAAATGGTCGGCGACATCCCGATTGCGAAACACATAGGTCACACGCGCGGCGCCATCGTCAAGCCGGTACCGTTTTTCAAGCGTGATGTCCGGCTCCAGGTAGCGGATGAACACAACCTCGTCGCCCTCAAATCGATAGTCCAGGTCTTCGTCGGGATCATACAAGTCACCGCCATCAACCGCGATGTGGTCTGCCAGTGCACGGCGCTGCGCGATCAGCGCGTCGATCTCAACCCAGAACTCGGTGTCGCGCGTCTCAAGCGTCACCGGGTTCGCGGCGCCGTCCCAAAGCCATGCCGGGAGATATGGCCCCATTCGGGTCGGCGGCGCTTCGGCAACGACTGTAACCTCGGGAATTGCGGCCTCCGGGTCCCATGTGTCCGGCAACCACGGCTTCCACAACGTTTCGCGCACGGGAAAGACTGCATCTCCCGCATACTCATCGTCGAACACGGAGAGTTGGTTGCCGACGAACTGGCGGCCTGCGACGAGGTCAAACCAGTACAACAGGCGACCGCCCCCCGGCGCGAGCACGAGCAGGTCGCGCCCGTCGCAAAGAAGGACTTCATCGTAGCCTTCGCCGGTAACATCCTCAACTGAGAGAGAGCGAGCCGGCTGGCGCGCGAAGTCGGCCGCCCGGATACACGCCAGCGCCGCCCGCGCGCCCTCCCACCCGCGATAGCCGCCCCAACCAAAGCCTGTCGAACCGAAGTTATGCTGGTGAGCGAGGTATGTGTGCAGCCCAATGGAGCGGATTGCGCGCGCGCCGGGGGAGGACGCGTCGTCCGGCTCCTTCAGCCGCTGCCGCAGGCGCGCGTACATGCGCCGCATGCGCAGCAGGTCGGGTGCGGTTTCGTTGAAATGAAACCAGTTCTTGTATCCTTCTTCATGCCAGGCCGAATCGGCGTCAGCAAACGCCGCATCCATCCTTTCGGCGCTGCCGTCGGCAATGCTTGCCAGCGTCGCTTCCGGGCCTGGAACATTCGACAAGTGCACGAACTCGACAACGCCGTCTTCGCGCAATCGCGACAGAACCTGGTCGAGGTTGCGCCAGGCGGTGTGGGGAACAACTTCTTGCTGCCAGCTCCAAAGCCCGCCGGCGTCGGCGTTTTCAGCGCAGGCCCGCCAGTGCACGCTGGCGCCGGAGACGGTCGCGGCCTCTCGAACGTACCGTTGTAGTTGCTCCAGCCGTCCGAAGAGAGTTGCAAAGTTCAATCGATGATGCAATGCAACATCATCGCGCACGACCATGATCCGGCGGCCATCGTATTCGGTGGAAACGACAACGGCGTCGCGCTGTCCGGCGGCATCCAGGATGTGATCTTCGATCAGCGTCACGCGATATCCGGCCCTCGCGATCACGGACGCCAGCGATTGTCGCCAGCAGCGCCCGGGGTTCCAGAAGGCGACCGGTTCGACCCCGAACGTATCCCACAGCACGCGGCGGTGAAGCTCGATCTGGCGGGCATTGTCCCAATCATCGCTCGCGTACATTACATTACTCGCGTAGGTGGAACCCAGTAGTTCGAATTGCCCGGCCTCGAGTCCAGCGCGGATAAGCTCAAGCGGCTCCGGATCGAGCCACTGGAGCGCGTGGATCAGGGTGCCGGAGATGCTGATGTTGACCGGCAAATCCGGATGTTGCCGCAGCACGCGCAGCAGCCCACGGTAACAAACATGACTCGCGACGTGTGCAAATTCGGTGATGTGCTGATTGAAATGAAATATCAGGGGAACGCTGAGGGGCACGTCTGAAACGATAGCATAGGATGATAGGCGCGACAAGAGGTTGAGGCGATCCGGCAGACAGTATAATGCGCCGCATGTCTGCTCGGGCCATTCGCGTCGGCATGGCTGCGTTCCTATTCATCGGCCTCGCCTCATTTCTATTCGCTCAACGAAACGACATTCACGCCTGGGCGTTCGATTTGACGGGCGAGGAAAGTACGGGCGCGCAGGTGCGAGGGTTGTGGCAACTTGCCGGCGATGCAGTCCGCCCGCCGCTGGACCTGCGCCCGGATGCAAAAATACCGTACGCCGATGTCAATCCGTATGGCATCAATACGTTCCTTGAGCAGGAAGTAGAACCGGAGAAACGCGCCGAGCAGGTGCGTCTAGTTGCTCAGGCCGGGTTCCACTGGTTGCGACAGGAATTTCCCTGGTACGACATCGAAATCCACGCCCGGGGTGATTTTGAAGACCGTCGCTTCGAGCCGTACCGGAGCGCCTGGGATAAGTATGACAATATCGTAGACCTTGCAGAGCAAAACGGGCTGGAGATCATTGCGCGTCTTTCGTCGCCGCCAGACTGGAGTCGCGCCAACGGCGCGGCGCGCGGCGCATTCGCCCCGCCCGACCAGGTTCAGGACTTCGCAAACTACGCCGCAGCCGTCGCCGCGCGCTATGCCGGACGCGTGCAGCATTTCCAGATTTGGAACGAGCCGAATATTTTTCCCGAATGGGGCGAGCAGGACGTGGACCCGGAAGCCTACACGGCGCTGCTCTGTGCGGCCTACGCGGCCATCAAACAGGTCAATCCGGAGGCCGTCGTGCTATCCGGCGCGCTGGCCCCCACAGCAGAACTCGCCGGGCGCGACCTGAACGACTTTATCTTCTTGGAACGCATGTATGCCGCCGGCGCCGGCGACTGTTTCGACATCATGTCGGTACAAGGCTACGGGCTCTGGTCTGGGCCGACTGACCATCGCATGCGCCCCGTAGTCATCAACTACGCGCGCAACCAGTTCATCCGCGACATGATGGTGCGCCATGGCGATGCGGATAAGGCGATCTGGATCAGTGAAATGAACTGGAACGCCGTGCCGCCCGCGAGCGGATTGCCGCCGGTGTACGGGCGGGTGACGCTGGAACAGCAGGCGCGCTGGGCCCCGCTGGCGTACGCACGCGCGCAGGAAGATTGGCCGTGGATCGGCGTGGTCAATTTCTGGTTTTTCAAACGCGCCAGCGACGCCGAACAAAACCAAAGCTGGTATTACTTCCGTATGGCCGAGCCGGACTTCACGTTGCTGCCCGTCTACGACAGCATGAAAGCGCACATTGCCTCGGAAACGCCGGCGGTATACCCCGGCACACACGCCCCGGATCACTGGGCTT
>JBHHUI010000171.1:0-6192 GCA_046753805.1 Anaerolineales bacterium | reverse complement strand
GATTCACGCTGATGTACGCTGATCAGTTTTCAATCAGCGTCATCAGCGTTTACTTCAGCGCCCGTTAGGGTATCTGTGTACCAATGAGTCAGTCTGTTCTCAGGACATAACGATAGAGCACCGCTGCAACCGCCGCCCCCAGCAGCGTGCCGACGAGATAAATCCAGAACTGGTTGAGCGTCCCGGTGTAGATGGCAGGACCGAAAGTGCGCGCCGGGTTGAGCGAAGCGCCGGTCAGCTTGCCGCCCATCAGGATGCTCAGGGTGAGCGTCATGCCGATGGCCAGCCCCGCCATGTTGCCCGCCTTGCCGCTGACGGCTGCGTGCAGCACCGAATTGACCAGGAAAAACGTCAGGATAGCTTCGACCAGGATGCCCTGGAACGGGGTCACGCCCGCCGCGAGCACGGTCGCACCCAGGCCGGTATCTGCGCCGCCCAATACCACAAATAGCATGCCCGCACCCGATGCGCCGCCGAGCAGTTGGACGATCCAGTAGCCGACTGCGTCGCGCAGGCTCATGTTGCCGGACAACCAGACGCCGAACGTAACCGCCGGATTGATGTGTGTGCCGCTGATGTGGCCGTAGGCATATGCAAATGCCACGATGACAAGCCCGTGCGCAAAGGCGACTGCAACCAGGCTGCCGCTGATAGCACCCGCGCCCGCGCCGATGAAAATGAGCGCGAAGGTGCCAACGAATTCTGCGACAAGTTTCTTCGGTTCCATGAGTTTGCCTCCCCCGGAGAATGAGAATGATGGTCAGGACAGCGTCGAACCGAGCAGGTCCGGCGCGCCGTTCACATAGTCGGCAGCGGACATCGGGCGTTTGCCCGCCGGCTGCAATAGCTCGAATTGTAATAGCCCTGCGCCCGTACCGGCGGCGATTCCGGCTTCCGTGCGGACGACTTCACCCGGCGCGGCTGAACCGGCAATCGCAGTCGCCGACAGGACCTTGAGGGGCTGGTCGCGCAGCATGGCAAATGCGCCTGGCCACGGCTGCAGGGCGCGTATCTGACGGGCGATGACCCCTGCCGGTTGTCGCCAGTCGATGCGCCCGTCCTGCTTCTTGAGACGCGGCGCATAGGTCGCTTGCGCGTCATCTTGTGGGCGCGGCTCCAGCGCGCCGGACAGGTATTCGGGCAGCGTATCAATCAGAAGGGCTGCGCCAACCTCCGCAAGTTCCGCCGTCAGCGCGCCGCCGGTATGGTCGGGGCGGATCGGCGCCTCGCGCTGCGCGAGGATCGGACCGGTGTCCAGTCCAGCGTCCATTTGCATGATTGTGATCCCCGTTGTCGCGTCGCCGGCCATAATGGCAGCTGCCACGGGCGCGGCCCCGCGATGGCGGGGTAGCAACGAAGCGTGTACGTTCAGGCAGCCGTGCGGCGGGAGGGAAAGCACCTCTGGTTTGAGCAGTTGCCCGAAGGCCGCCACTACGATCACTTCGGGCGCCCACGCGCGCAGCTGTTCCGTGGCGGCCGGCTCTGATAGTCGCGCCGGCGTGATGACTGGCAGGTCCAGTTTCGTTGCGGCGATGCGCACCGCCGAAGCCTGTAGTTTGCGGCCGCGTCCGGCCGGGCGGTCGGGCTGGGTGACCACGCCCACAACTTCCGCAGAGTCGGCGAGCGCGCGCAACGACGGCACGGCGAAATCGGGCGAACCCATGAAGACCACCTTCGGCACGGGGGAATTGTACTGTTGGAGGCGCGAATATTCAATTGGCGACATGGCAAGGATGAATTTTACGATGTTGGTCAATTTTCAGGTGACTGGTACTTTGGTAAACATAAGTTGCTGCCGCCAGTGTAAAACGTGGAATGCGTGCCCCGTTTCAGCCATTGATTGTCACCGCTATAGCACCGTGCTACAATCGAGCGCTCGTCCTCATCTGACTCACTGATACAGGAGAAGCGCAACATGGCCGAAGAACAGCCCCCGGCGGGCGGCGACGTTACCAGCGATGACAGGCTCTGGGCAGCCCTGGCCTACTTCCTTTCGCCCGTAATCCCGATCATCATCTTTTTGATGGAAGACAAAAAGTCGCGCCCGTTCATTCGCGCGCACAATGCGCAGGCGCTCGTAGCCGGCGTCGTGTTGACGATCGTCATCCCACCGATCGCCGCGTTTACTTTGGGCTGTGGCGCGATACTCTTTCTTATTATGTGGTATTGGGCCTACAAGGCGTATCAGGGCGAGCATATTAACATCCCTGTCATCACCGATTTTGTGAAGAGCCAGGGTTGGGCCTGATCGTTTGGCCGATCTCCCGAAGCGCTGGCAAGTTAAACCGAAGATAACACCGGCCGCTGCTCAGGAGTTGGGCGGCTATCATCCGATCCTGGCGCAGCTGCTATTCAACCGTCAGATCGATAGCGCGCGCGAGGCCGAGGCCTTCATCGCGGCCCACCCTCGGCATTCGTCCGATCCTTTTGGCCTGCAGGATATGTCGGCGGCGGTTGAGCGTATTGCGCGCGCCGTCGCGAACGGCGAGCACATCGCCATTTACGGCGACTACGATGTGGACGGCATCACGTCCACCGTGTTGATGGTGCAGCTGCTGGAGAGTTACGGCGCACAGGTGACGCCGTACATCCCGCATCGTTTTGACGAGGGGTACGGGCTGAACATCGAAGCGCTGGACAGTCTGTCCGCGAAGGGCGTCGCGCTCGTCGTCACGGTGGACTGCGGCATCCGCGCGCTGGAGGAAGTCGCCCACGCGCGCCGCATCGGCCTCGATCTGATCGTTTCCGATCACCATCACGTGGGACCGGAACTTCCGCCGGCGGTGGCCGTTATTAATCCCAAGCGCTTCGACGATACCTATCCCGAGAAAATGCTGGCCGGGGTCGGGCTGGCGTACAAGCTGGCGCAGGCGCTCGTCGCTACGTTGCCGTCTGTGGACGGGCTAGCCGCCGAGAATTGGCTCGATCTTGTCGCGCTCGGGACTGTGGCCGACCTGGCCCCACTGTTGGGCGAAAACCGCATCCTGGTACGTGACGGCCTGAGAGTGCTCAACGCGACCAGGCGGGAGGGTTTGCGCTCGCTGATGCGGATCGCGCGGCTGCCGGAAGGCGCGCTGCGCGCTGTCAATATCGGTTTTCAACTCGGGCCGCGCCTTAATGCCGCCGGGCGTATATCGGAAGCGTGGGCGGCGTACAATCTTCTGATCACGAATAATGAGGAGCGCGCCGAACGCCTGGCGGATTGTCTGGAGTCCCACAACCGGAAACGGCGCGAGTTGACGCAGACCATTACGGACGAAGCCCGCGCGATTGCGTTGGCAGAGCGGGACGAATATCTGCTCTTCGCAGCGCATGAATCCTTCAACGCCGGTGTTGTCGGTTTAGCAGCGTCGCGGCTTTCAGAAGAGTACTATCGGCCGGCGTTTGTGGCCGAAGTCCGACCTGACGCGGGTGTGTCGGTCGGTTCGGCGCGGAGTATTCCCGAGTTCAATGTGAGCGAAGTGCTGGACGAATGCAGCGACCTGCTGGTGCGCTATGGCGGCCACGCCGCCGCTGCCGGTTTTACGGTGACGAATGAAAATCGGCCGCTGCTGGCGGAACGGTTGCGCGCCGCAGCCGCCGACCGGCTTGACGGCAAAGACTTGCGCCCCACGGTATCAATCGACATGGAAGTGCCGCTGCGCGATCTGAGCTTCGAGGTGATGTCGATGTTGTCCAAGCTTGAGCCGTGCGGTTACGGCAACCGCATACCGGTGTTTGTCTCGCGCGACGTGCGGGTGTTGTCTCATCGTACTGTGGGGCGGGAGGGCAAACACCTGAAGTTCAATGTGCGCGCGCCGGATAGCGCTTCCCTCGAGGCCATCGCCTTCGGGTATGGCGACTGGGCGGCGCGCATGCCGGCGGTCATCGACGTCGTCTACGAGCTTGAGATAAATGAATGGCAGGGGCGGCGCAGCCTGCAATTGAACGTTAAGGACCTGCGCCCGTCGATTTAGCGCCTCGCGAAGGATGCCTGCGCCCAGCGGCCATCGCGAGTCCCGCCCAACCCAGCAGCGCCAACGCGCTGATCCCCACACCCACCCGCCAACTCGCGGGCTCAAAACTGAATACAACTGCATGCCGTCCAGCCGTCACCGGTATGGCCCGGAAGAACGCGTTCGCGGTTTCAATCACCGCCGGATCGCCGTCGACGCGCGCGCGCCAGCCGGGATAGTAGGCGTCGGCCAGGACCAGATATCCGTCGCGCGGCGCGTCGACGCGCACATCGACGTGGTCAGATTCATACACTTGCACGGAGGCCGAGCCGAGCAATTGCGAATCGGGAGTCAGCGGCAACGCTGGTACGACGAACGCGCGTGGGAACACGTTCAGGTTCTCGTATACTTTCACATCCCCGTTGTGGGCCAGCCGGTAGGGGCCGAGCGTCAACGGCTGGAACGCGTCGGTGCGTTCGTCCACGAGCGCCGCGCCGCGCACGACGAAGTCCGGCGACTCACTCACAAGCGATAGCCGCACTGCGCGCAGCGCGTCACCCAGTGGGACGCGCTGCATGGCGGAGGCCGGACCTGCTTTCGGGATGGGGATGCGCCGTCGCTCGCCCGAGTCCAGTTCAAGGTCGAGGTGGCCGGGTCCGCCCGCGTGTACGAGCCCCACCGTGGTTGCGGTGAACGAGGGCATGTCGCCGACGCTCACCGATTCGCCGGGCCCCAGCCGATATTCAAATTGCAAGTCGTAGTACACATCGTCATTCCAAAGGTCGGCCACTTTGTCAGTAATCAGCCAGCGCGTGTTGGTGATGTTGAGCAGCCAGTTGGGCGGCGTCGCGGTGACAAATTCGCGCAGGCGGCCATCGGGAGAGGCTGCCTCCCCCGTGAATTGTTCAGCGAACTGCGCATAGGCACGCAAGGGCAGTACGCCCCCATCATACCCGTCAACGGCCGGAACGTCCCAGACCAACGGCAGGTTCGGCGAGAGCACTTCTTTGGCTTTGGCAGCCACAATCGCATCAAACACGGCGTTTTCCGGCAGCTGCGGCGCTAGCGTGTCGCGCATTTCCGTCAGATCGCCCGGATCAAAAATCAACGCTGACATGGATAGGAACCGAGCAGGCGGCAGCGCATCTGCGCGCGTCGCCAGCAACTGTGTCATGGCCGGACGAATGCTGCGGTAGGCCTCCGGCGTGGTGAGGTTATTGAGGGGCAGTTGCAGTGAGGCGAGGAGGAGTTCTGCGAGAGACAGACCGATAATGAGGAGATTGGAGATTGGAGGTTGGAGGTTGCGCGCGCGGCGTAGTATCAATGCGGACCCGACGATGAGAGCGCCGATCCAGCCTGCCAGGTCTGCGACTCCCGGCCGGCCGAGCGCGCCGGACTCGCCCGGTGGAACCAGGTGCGCGCTCACAAAGGTCAGCCCGATCAGGCCCAACACGATTCCAGCTGCGATGGTCTGGCCGCGCCACGTCGCGCCGCCGGCAAGATCAAGCCCGCGACCGGCGAGCAGCGCGCTACCCAACGCCCACAGCGCCAACCAGCGCGCCGGCGCGCGGAACAGGTCGAAGCCGGGCGCGACGCGCACGAGCGCCCAGTAGACCGGATTGAATCCTCCGAGCGCGAGCAGCATTCCCACAAGCGCCAGCAACGCAACCGCCCGCCAGACCGCGAATTCCTCCATCGACTTCGCTTGTCGCAACTGCAGCACTCCGCCCACGGCAAGCACCAGCGGTACCACGCCGAGGTAGCCGAGGAATTCAGAAAAGACCGCGCGGCTGTAGCCGGGCAGCAGCGCGCGCCCGAGCAGCAGCGGGTTGAGCGAGAATGAGAGCGCTTCTGAAAAAGGCAGGCCGCCGCTGCGGAAAGAGTGCTGCAGCAGCTCCAATGTTGGGAGCAGCTGCGCTGCCGCGAGCAGCGCGCCGGCCAACACGAATGCAGCCGGATACACGATTTGGCGAATAGACCGCTTCGCGGGCGCGACCAACCACCACACGCCAAGACCCACCAGCGAAATGAATGTCGTCTGTGCATGCCCGGCGGTTAGTTGGAGAGCCAGTAAAATGCTCAAGGCCAGGCCGGCGCGCAGCCGGTTGTTCCCGCGCAGGAGGCGGTCCCATGCCAGTAGCAACCACGGCATCCACGCCAGCCCCTGAAGCTGGTTCACTTGTTCCACTTTGCTGCTCAGATGACCGCCGAGCGCAAATACGAGCGCAGCGAGGCACGCACTCTGCCATGTGAGACC
>JBHHUI010000170.1:0-6220 GCA_046753805.1 Anaerolineales bacterium | reverse complement strand
TAGCGATGGACCTTCACACTTTCCTTGACACACAGTGTAAGAGTTTCTGAGGCACGCGCCAATGTGAGGGCGTACGCCAGCAGAGGCGAGAAACAGCGCCCGAGGCATGTACGCCGACGGTCCGCGAGGTCGCCCAGGCGCGAGCAAGGATGGTCTGAGGACGCCAGGCAGGAACGTGGTTCGGATGCCAGCGCGAGGCGCCGCGCGCGACACCCGCGAACCAGATCAACGCACACCAGCCGATGGCGAACTGACGTTGAGACACCGGCGAGGCACCGAGCTTCGAGGGAGGATATCACCCCGATCGACGGCGCCGCGAGGATCGCCGCACCATGCCGACGCACGCAGCTCGCGGCGACGGGATCGCGGATGCCCACCAGGCGCTCAGAATCGCCCCAGGTGACGCGTTCGGCTGCACGAATGGAGGATGCAGCACGGTCGCGCTTCGTCGGCTATTCTGTGGTCTCAGCTCGTTCGTTGCGCCGGAACGACGCAGCCCCTCGGGACCTGGTGGGAGGCGAAGCGGGAACGCCCCCACAAACGAAAGGCACACAGAGGGAGGCGAGGAGGACCGGCGGGAGCCCAGTCCGTCGGCGCGATGCGCCATCAGTCCCGCCGGTCGTCGTCCTATAGATTCGAGCTAAACGGCGGACATGCGAGCGCTCTGGCATCACCTGGCGGATGCCGTTTGGCCGCGGCCGCCGCCGGCCGCGACTCGCGATCGCGGTGGTCTGCAGGGCGGATCGCGCCATGGACGCCAGGCGTTACCGTCTCGCTACCCACGAAGCTGGCAGGAATTTCTGCCGCGCCGCGCGCGTCCACCTGGACAGCGATACCCTGCTGATTGCCGCAGCAACGACGCACCAACCAGGCACCAGCCGTGTTCGTGCACTGGCGTGCGAAGCGCGCTCCCGTCTTCACTTGACACACAGTGTAAGAGTTTCTGAGGCACGCGCCAATGTGAGGGCGTACGCCAGCAGAGGCGAGAAACAGCGCCCGAGGCATGTACGCCGACGGTCCGCGAGGTCGCCCAGGCGCGAGCAAGGATGGTCTGAGGACGCCAGGCAGGAACGTGGTTCGGATGCCAGCGCGAGGCGCCGCGCGCGACACCCGCGAACCAGATCAACGCACACCAGCCGATGGCGAACTGACGTTGAGACACCGGCGAGGCACCGAGCTTCGAGGGAGGATATCACCCCGATCGACGGCGCCGCGAGGATCGCCGCACCATGCCGACGCACGCAGCTCGCGGCGACGGGATCGCGGATGCCCACCAGGCGCTCAGAATCGCCCCAGGTGACGCGTTCGGCTGCACGAATGGAGGATGCAGCACGGTCGCGCTTCGTCGGCTATTCTGTGGTCTCAGCTCGTTCGTTGCGCCGGAACGACGCAGCCCCTCGGGACCTGGTGGGAGGCGAAGCGGGAACGCCCCCACAAACGAAAGGCACACAGAGGGAGGCGAGGAGGACCGGCGGGAGCCCAGTCCGTCGGCGCGATGCGCCATCAGTCCCGCCGGTCGTCGTCCTATAGATTCGAGCTAAACGGCGGACATGCGAGCGCTCTGGCATCACCTGGCGGATGCCGTTTGGCCGCGGCCGCCGCCGGCCGCGACTCGCGATCGCGGTGGTCTGCAGGGCGGATCGCGCCATGGACGCCAGGCGTTACCGTCTCGCTACCCACGAAGCTGGCAGGAATTTCTGCCGCGCCGCGCGCGTCCACCTGGACAGCGATACCCTGCTGATTGCCGCAGCAACGACGCACCAACCAGGCACCAGCCGTGTTCGTGCACTGGCGTGCGAAGCGCGCTCCCGTCTTCACTTGGCCGACCATGTCGAGTAGAATCTGAGGCACGCGGCCAGCGAGGGACCCGCGACCGTCGTCGGCATCCAGTGCGAGCCCGACTGTACCGGCAACCAGGAGAATCAGCCACGCGACCGATACACTCCCGCAGCCGCCAGCCCGGGCGAACGCAGATGCCACGTTCAGCGCGGGTCCCTCCACCCCCGACGCCGGCTATCTGCGAGCCGCTCGCACCCCACCCGCGCAACAGTAGGGCCGAGCTGTCGGCGCAATCGGGACGAGTCTCCAGAACCGGCCAACCCCACCCATGGCGAAGCTCGAGCTGCAAACGATGTTCGTAGCGTCAATCACAGGCGGCCCCGCAGAGCTTGAGTTTGCCCGCCAGCCAGGCGCGCAGATCCTCAGGGCCCCACACCGTCGCAGACCGAACGCAACGACTCGCGATCCCGCCAAAGCCGGCACATGGTACACCGTGGATAGCGAATGGCACCGGATACCCGAGGCGATGCGCGAGGCGATGCGAAAGCCCGCGCGCGCTCGCCGACTCACGCCATACCTATGGTACAAGCGGCATTATCTGAAAACGCTCCCCGCACCGCGCAACGGGACCGCGTGGGTCCTCAGTATCGATCCGCCGATGATGATGGAATGCCCCTGCGATGATCCGGCGATCGTTGGGACCATGTGGGGAGTGGCATATTCGGCCACGCCCGGCCAGACCCCCAACTATGTTCACCCGTTCCAGCTCCACGAGCATGGACCGTTCACCGCCTGCCGCGAGCCAGCGCCGGAACCCGTCCCAGAAGTGCCGTGGTCATGGCGCACGGTCGCCAACTGCGGCATCATGCCCGGACTCCACGAACTGACGATTTACACCGAGCCGACAGAGGATCATCCCGACGCGCACGGATGGTACTGGACCGGTACATACGCCTGGGACGATGGCGTGGACCCATGGACAGACCAAGTCCCCGCGACCCCGTACAACCTAATGCTGTATGACGGAATTGGCTCGTCAGAGACCCGTGTAACATGCACGGCAACCGTGTCCATCTACACTCCGACCGCGGAGCTGTCCGAGTTCAGTGTGCAAACCTACGACTGCTGAGCGCGTGCAGCTAAGCCAGGTAGCTATGCCATCAGCGTCAGTTGCTCCGGGGACCCTGGCCACGGGTCTGGTTCGTCAGGCACAACAGCCATGAGCCGCGGATGATGCGTGCACTTAGTCGCAGCGACCCAGAGCCGCCACGCTGTCTCCCGATCCGCATCGATCCGCAGGCCACGGATGTCGATGCACCCAACGAGGATCACGTCCCGCTGGTCGTGCACTTCGTCCACACGCACCCAGTCACGCCCACCCGAGACGTACTCAAGCAGAACCGAGGGTATCCGCTCTGAATATGAGTCTAACAGCAGGGCCCCACGCCTACTCCGAAAGAACAAGACCGGCGAACGATCATCCTGGGATAGCACGCACAATCACTCCTCATCACTGTCATCTGGTTCAGAACTCACACCCCGACGCAAACCATCCAAGATCCACCGACCACGCGCGGCCGATGGCTGATGCCGCCAACCCCGCGCAATCGACGGGTCGACATCCACAATCACACCATCCTCCGCCTGGTCTGTCACGAGCCAATCGCCGAACTCCGCCCCCTGCGCCACCGGCTCGCCAGCGAGAATCATAGAGTCCACATTGTCAGCGTACCACCCGTCAAACACGACCGGTTGGAAATCCGTGTCCCACGAACCCTCCGGCCGGTCGCGGCCGTTCCGCCAGAACCCCCGACTGTAGCGGATGACACGACCAGGCACCCACCGGCCGTGCCCGCGGCAAAGGTGCTTCACGCAGTAGTTCGCCGCAGCACGCTTCCCGCGAATGCGCGCAATCCAGGTGTACCCCATATGCGACCGAGCCGCCAGGGCGCTCAAGCGATCATGGTCGACATACGATCCCCATTGCAGCAGGTGCATGTGTAGCGCGCCCGACACGTGGGGCTCGACGATCCCGAAATACTCCCACTCCCACCCACCCCGCCGCAGCTTCTGGACGAACATTCGGAAATTGCTCGTAATCTCAGCCCGATCTCGACCAATGCGGGTCAGCGTCACCATGCGCTCCGGGTCCTGTCGGGAGACGACCTCCCCCCACTCGCGAGACATCACCCATCGACACAGAGGACACCGCCACCGGCGGCACAACAGAGGACGGAAAACGTACGTCCCACATTCTCGCCCCACGACAGTAGCCGACCCACACCCCGGGAGCCGCGGAAAGCGCGCAGAGCCTATAGGTTCACCAATGCCAGCACTCATTGGAGACTCATTCAAAACATCATACCGACGGGAGACGGAAGAGCTATCGGCACTCGACCGCCCCCCCGTCGGGTCTGTCAGGGCACAGGACACCATACACGAAGGAAACCGCAACCGCAAGGGGAACAGCGAACGCAAGGCGCGCCCAAACATGTTAAGATCAACTAACATTCTGGCCGCGAAACCAGGAGGTGCCGTAATGGCGAAGTTAACGTTTAGCGTACTCCTCAGTGACGCCTCAGGCGCAGCAGGAGACGTCGTGTTCTCACGGTGGAAAGGCAGACCATACGCCCGAAGGCGGGTAACGCCCGCCAATCCAAATACCGCGAACCAACAAGCGCAACGCACCGCGTTCGCGCTTTGTGTCGCCTCCTGGAAGAGCCTCATCAGCAAGTTGCAAACTGCGTGGGGCACAGTTGCTTCCACCCGATCAATCAGCGGGTACAACTTGTTCTGCAGCGACAACGTCGCCCAGGAACGAACAGACAATTGGCAGCTACTCACCCCCGCCGAACTCACCCGCGAACCAGTCACCACGTTTGCCGCCGCCGGAGGCATGGGCTCCGGCACAATCGATCTCACGTGGGCAGCCGGGTCCGCGACCGGTACGGACGTAATGACCATCTGCGCCCGTAAGCTCGAGGACGGTACCGTAGTTCTCGCCACCGATGCCGGCACCACCGTCTCCAGTCTCGCATACACGATCACCGGACTGACGGCGGGCGGTTCCTACATCTGCTACGCCGCCAACCGAGACGCCTCGGACAACTACGCTCCAAGCGTCTATGCAACTGCCACGGCGACCGCGTAGAATGACATCGTGACCGACCGGCTTAGCGTGGGCGGCCAGCACCCGCCCACGCAAGCCGCATGAATGGGCGGGGACCACGCGTACATTCGGCTACCAGCCGGGCGCGTCGATCCGCGCGGCCCAAGCGGTTCCAAATTGCGCGATCCAGCCCCACCCCCAGAGCCCATCCGGGCCCACATACTCACCGGTCACCAGCTCTACAGCGCGAGCGCGCATTTGCCATTGTTGCTCGCAATGGAGGCGCCACGCGCTCGCACTCGGCCACTCCCACGACGACGAGACACGACCGTCCCGCATGGTGACACGGCTGAGCCGACGATACTCGCTGTAGTACCCCCACCCGTACAGCTCGCGGCAGTCCGCGAGGGACACGCCGAGGCGCTGCAGCCCCCGGGCGATCTCGTAACACGCGCAGTCATCCCCCTGGGAGAAGATGTTGAGAGAAGAGGCGAAGTCGTTCTCCATCCACCCTCCCGGACGGCGCGGATTCCACGCACCGATATCGATCATGTATGCCCTGAACCTCGCGTATCGATCTCGGTCCCAATGCCCGAACTTCTTCCTCCACTGCTTCCAGCGAGCCATATGGTTGAGCCGTAGTTGCTCGCCCCACCACCGGCTGCCAAACTTCTCAAGCCAAGGGTTAGGGTTCACGACCGCCGCATGACCATACGCCCCGCCCGCGTTTCCCTGATACGCGCCGAAGTAGTTCTGCCCCCAGTCCCCACCGAGCGCGCGCTTGTTCCAGAGCCCCTTCTCGCGGCCCGAGCATCCATACACCATGCCGCGCCAGCTCTTGGCGCCCGGTTGCGGAGGCGAGTGCTTGAACGTCACAGACCCACACGTTCCACGAATCGTGCCGAGCAGCGTTCCGGGCGTAAACTTCGCCATAGCGATGGACCTTCACACTTTCCTTGACACACAGTGTAAGAGTTTCTGAGGCACACGCCAATGTGACGGCGCACGCCAGCAGAGGCGAGAAACACCGCCCGAGGCATGTACGCCGACGGTCCGCGAGGTCGCCCAGGCGGGAGCAATGGTGGTCTGATGACGCGAGGGAGGAACGTGGCTCGGATGCCAACGCGAGGCGCCGCACGCGACAACCGCGACCCAGATCGACGCACACCAGGCGATGGCGAACTCACGTTGAGAGACCGGCGAGGCACTGAGGTTCGAGGGAGGATATCACCCCGATCGACGGCGCCGGGAGGATCGTCGCACCATGCCGACGAACCCAGCCCGAGGCGAAGGGATCGCGGATGCCCACCAGGCGCTCAGAATCGCCCCACG
>JBHHUI010000169.1:0-6237 GCA_046753805.1 Anaerolineales bacterium | reverse complement strand
GCATCGACGTTTCGCCGGAGTATTGGGAGCGCCAGGTGGCCGCTGCGCTCGACGGGTTTCTCGACCGCTACGGTGGCGGCGTAGTTTTCATCCCATTCCAATCAGGGCGAGGAGCCGTGCCCGATGACCGACGTGTGGCCGAGCGTGTCCGCGACCGGATGCGAAATGCCGAGCGGGCGCAGATAAGCGAGCATGAACCTGACCCGCGCCGGCGCGCGCGGCAGTTGGCCGGATGCGACCTGGTCCTCGCGCAGCGCCTGCACGCGGCGGTGTTCGCGCTCGGCCGGTCCGTGCCGGTCGTGGCCCTCGCGTATGATCCCAAAGTGCGGTGCGCGATGGAGCAGGCCGGCTGCATGTCTTGGGTGCTCGACCTGGGCGAGCTGACGGCGGAGCGGCTCCTGCAGCGGCTGGCGGCCGCATACGAGCAACGTGCAGCGCTCTCCGCGAGGCTGGATGGGGCGCGGCCTGTGCTGGTTGCCGCCGCGCGCGAAAACGCCCGGATTGCCCTCGGCCTGGTCGAGTCGCCGCCCGCGCCCGCTGAACTCACGCCGCGCCTGCACGACCTGCTGCGGAAGACTGTGCTGGCGCATACACGGCGCCTGGCCCGGCTGCAACAGGAGGCCTCCGATTGGGAGCGCACGGCGGCCGACCTGCGGGATTCTCTCCGCGTGCAGGCGCGCGAACGCGACGAGCAGATCGGACGGATACAGACCGCCCTGCAGGCGGAGATCGAAAAGCGCGACCGGGAGCTGCAGGCCATGCAGACGGCGCTGGACGTCGAAATCTCGAAACGGGAGCGCGTCATTCGGGACCTCAAAGAGGCGCTGCAGGAACAGGCGCGGGACCGAGACCGGGTGGTCGCGGAGGAGCGCGCGACCCGGGAGGCCGAAGTCGAAAAGCGCGAGCGTGTCATCGCGGAGCTGCAGGTCAGTGCGGCGCAGGACATGGCGGCGTCGCGCGCGGCCCTCGAACAGGAGCAGGCGCGCCGGCAGGCCCGCGAAGCGGAGCTGTACGCGATACACACGGCGCGTTACTGGCGCGTGCTGTCCGTGTACTGGCGCGCCCGCCAGCGCATTGCTGCATCCTACACAGGGCTGCGCGCTGTCCTTCGCCGGCTGCTCCCGTATTCGTTTCGGCGCGCTGTTGTGCGGCGGGGGCGCCGCGCGGGTTTGTTGCCGCCCGCGCCAGCCAGCGCCTCGGCGGCGCGGAAGTTTTCCGCGGCGGAGCCCGAGCCGGCGCTGCCCCAACCAGGCTACGACGTGATCCGCTTCCCCGTCATCGACTGGGAGTTTCGGTTCCAGCGCCCGCAACAGTTCACCACTCAGTTTGCCGCGCAGGGCCACCGATGCTTCTACTTTCGCACCACCTGCCATCAGGAGGGGGAGGAGGTGCGGCAGTGGTCGATCTCCGACCACGTTCACAACGTCCAGTTGCCGGGGCCGCCCGACCTGAACATTTACGCTGAGACGATCGCCCCGGAAACGTTGGACAGCTTTCTGGCCGCGCTGGAGCGGTGGCGAGTGCAGAACCGCATCAGCGCCGCCGTTTGTATTGTGGACCTGCCGTTCTGGACGCCGCTCGCGCAGGCCGTGCAACAACGCTGGGGTTGGAAGATCGTCTACGACTGCATGGACGAGCACGCGGGCTTTTCCACCAACGGCTCGGCCATGCTGGAGCAGGAGCGCGGCTTGCTGGCGAACAGTGACCTCATGCTGGCGACCTCGCAGCGTCTGTACCAGAAATGCGCCGCGCAGGCCAGGACGGCGCGCGTGCTGTCTCTGCCCAACGCCGTCGATTTTGAGCATTTCCACGACCCGCCCCGGAACGACCCGCTCGCCCACCTGGCGCGGCCGGTGATCGGTTTCTACGGGGCCATCTCGGACTGGTTCGACGTGGAGATGGTGCGCTGGGCCGCGCTGGAGCGGCCGCAATGGCAGTTCGTGTTGATCGGAGACACGTTCGGCGCAGATGTCGGGAGGCTGCAGCGCTTGTCCAACGTGCACCTGCTCGGAGAGGCGCCCTACGAGGAGCTGCCTGCCTACCTGCACAGCTTCGACGTGGCCTGCATCCCGTTCCGCTTCACGCGCCTTACGCGCGCCATCAATCCGGTCAAGTTCTACGAGTATCTGAGCGCCGGTAAACCCGTCGTCTCGGTGGTGCTGCCGGAGCTTGCGGCTTATCAGCAGCACTTCTATCCGGTGCATCACCGCGAGGACTTTGTGCTGCAACTGGAGGCGGCGCTGCGCGAGGATTCGGCCGCCGCGGCGCGGGCGCGTGTGGAGTTCGCGCGCGCCAACACGTGGGCGCAGCGCTTTGCAACGTTGGCGCCGGCCGTGCGAGAGTTGTTCGGACGGGCCGTGATCGTCGTCGTCACATACAACAATCCTGAATACCTTCGCCTGTGCCTGGAGAGCATCTGGGCGCGCACCGTGTATCCGAACTACGAGGTCATCGTCGTGGACAACGGGTCGAACGCCGAGATTGGCCGCTACCTCCGTGAGGCCGCGCAGCGCGAGGCTCGCCTGACCGTGTTACGGAACGAGGGGGAGCGCAGCTTTGCCGTCGCCAACAATCTGGGCATTGCGCAGGCAGAGGCGTGCGACTATGTGGTGCTGCTGAACGACGACACGGTCGTTACGCGCGGCTGGTTGACCGGGCTGGTGCGTCATCTGGAGCGTCAGCCCGAGATCGGGCTTGTCGGACCCGTGACGAACTGCGCCGCCAACGAGGCGCAGATTCCGGTCCCCTACGAGCGGCTGGCCGATATGGAGGCCTTTGCCGAACGTTATACTCGCACACACGCCGGGGAGCTATTCGATATCAAGATATTGGCGATGTATTGCATCGCCATGCGCCGATCGCTGATCGATGAGATCGGCCCGCTGGACGAGCGATTCCGCGTCGGCATGTTTGAAGACGACGACTATTCGCTCCGCATGCGGCGCGCCGGTCAGCGGGTGGTCTGCGCGGAGGATGTGTTTGTGCATCACTGGGGGCGCGCTTCTTTCCGGCAGCTGCCCCAGGTGGAATACGACCGCATTTTCGATGAAAACCGCCGCAAGTTCGAAGGCAAGTGGGGCCAGAAATGGCGGCCGCACCGCGCGCGCCCCGGGCTGAACTGACGATGGCGACCCCCGTATACGATTCGGCGTTCACGCGCAATACCATCGCGGCCGAGGCCCGCATTCTCGCGCGCTATCGCCCGCTGCTGTTGGAATTGATCAGCCGCAACATCAAGACGCGCTACAAACGCTCGGTGCTGGGCGTGGCCTGGACCATGCTGAACCCCCTGCTCACAATGGTCGTGCTGACCGTCGTGTTCTCGCAGCTGTTTGCCTTCCGGCTGCCGCTCTATCCGGTCTACCTGTTGAGCGGGCTGCTGGTGTGGAACTTCTTTTCCCAGTCCACCGTCGCCGCCATCAATGAGCTTGTCTGGAGCAGCAGCCTGCTCAAGCGCATTTACGTGCCGCGTACCCTCTTTGCGGTGGCCGCCGTCGGCACGGCGCTCGTGAACGTTGCCCTGGCGCTCGTCCCGCTCGGCATCATCATGTTGGCGACCGGCGCGCCCTTGCGGCCGGCGCTGCTCTTCTTGCCCGTCGCGCTGGCGCTGGCGGGTCTGTTCGCGCTCGGCGTGGGGCTGGCGCTCTCCGCGCTCGCTGTCTTCTTCGCGGACGTGGTCGATATGTATCAGATTGTGCTCGTGGCGTGGATGTACCTGACGCCCATCTTCTATCCGCCGGAGATACTGGCCGATAATGTGCGCTGGCTGTTGTACGTGAACCCGATGTTCTACATTCTGGAATGTTTCCGGGCGCCGATCTATGCGGGCGAACTGCCCGCGCCGGGGATGCTGTTGGGCGCAACCCTCTCGGCCCTGGTCGCCGTTTTGTTCGGCGGGTGGTTCTTCGCACGCAAATCCGATGATTTCACCTACTACGTTTAAGCGCGACCTGGCACTGGCCTGGCGGCTCGCGCCGGCGGAAGAGTCGCTGGTGCAACTGGACCGGGTGACCGTGCGCTACCGCATGCCGCGCGAGCGGGTGACCTCGCTTAAAGAGTACGCCTTGCGCTGGCTACGCGGCGGCATTGGCTACACCGACATCCTGGCCCTCAACGAGATTGACCTCGTTGTGCGGAGGGGCGAGGCCGTGGGGGTCGTCGGGCCGAACGGGGCCGGCAAGAGCACACTGCTCAAGGTCGTGGCGCGCGTGTTGCGCCCGACGGAGGGGCGTGTGCGCGTGCGGGGTGCGGTTGCCCCCATCCTCGACCTGGGGGCGGGTTTTGATCCCGAATTGACGGGCCGCGAGAACATCTATCTCAACGGCGCGATGCTCGGGTACACGCGCGCCGAGATGAACCGCAACATGGATTCGGTGCTAGCATTCGCCGACATCGGCGCCTTTGTGGACGCGCCGCTGCGCACGTATTCCGACGGCATGATCGCGCGTCTGGGGTTTGCGGTGGCCACCGACGTGTCGCCCGACCTGCTGTTGATTGACGAAGTCTTGATGGTGGGCGACAAGGAATTCCAGCAAAAGTGTCTGGTGCGCCTGCAGGCGTTTCAGGACGCGGGCGCCACGTTCTTGATCGTCTCACACGACCTGGAAAGCATTCGGAAGTTGTGCACGCGCGTCGTATGGATCGCGAACGGCCGGATCGCAATGGACGGCGCGCCAGAACACGTACTGGACGCCTACGTACGCTCGGCCACGCGGCAGCCCGCTTGACTGCGCCCCGGTCGGCTGTGGCATTGGGTCCACAGATGTCACGGATTTGCATCGAGACGGCGAGACCGAATCCGAGCAATCCGCGGAATCCGTGTACCATTTCTCGGCAGACGCACCCGGAGCGGCAGCGTTGAGCGTGACCGACGCGCCACCGCGCATCGCTGCGGTCATCCCCGCGCGGAATGAGGCCGCCGTGATCGCCGGCACGGTGGTGGCCGCCCGGCGGACGCTGGACACGATCTTCGTGGTGGCGGATGGTTGCACGGACGACACCGCCGCACGGGCGCGGGCGACGGGCGCAACGGTGGCCGAGCGCACGCATTGCGGCGCTAGCAGCAAGGCGGCGGCGCTACGGTGGTTCGGGCGTCACGCTGGGGCTGAAATCCTTCGATACGACGTGGTCGTGGTGCTGGACGCCGACAGTCGGCTCGCGCCGGACTTTGCGCGCGCGTTGCGCAACCACGTCGCGCCGCCCGACTCCGCCTGGCAGTGCCGGGTGTCTCCGGCAGATTATCGGGACTCACCGGTGGCGCTGCTGGCGGCGCTTTCGGAGACGATGGAACAGTGCGTGGCGGACCGGTTGCGCGCGGCCCTGGGCTGGCCGGTGCGGCTGCGCGGCGCTGGAATGGCCTTTCGGCCCGATGTATTTCTCGCTGCCTGCCGCGAGCTGCACACGGAAGTCGAAGACGTGGCCCTGAGCCTGGTCCTGACGGCGCGCGGCATCCCGGTCCGGCCGATCCGGGCAGCCGTCGTGCACGATCCGAAGCCGCGCACGGTGGAGGCCGCCGCTCGCCAGCGGGCGCGCTGGTATCGGGGCCAATGGCGCGCCCTGTGGCAGTATCGCCGGTCGGCGGCGCGTATCCTGCTGCGAGGCCCGGCCGGCTGGTCGTTGCTGAGCGAGCTGTTTCTGAAGCCGCGCTGGCTCGTGTTGTTCATGAAATTCGTGGCGCTGCTGCTCAGCGTTCTGGCGCGGCAAACGGGCGCATCCATACTGACGGCGGCGCTGGTCGCCGTTGACCTGAGCGCTTATGCGTTCGCCGTCCGCTACCTGCCGGCCGGCTTTCCACGTCGCGTTCGGCTCCGAAACGTCTGGGTGTATATCCGCATGTGGATGACGGCCTTTGCGACGGCGGCTCGTCCGTCCACCTGGTTGCGAGCGCGGGAATGATGGACTCCGGCGACCTTGTCACGATTGTTGTGCCCTCGTATCAGGGCGAGTCCGCCCTGCCGCAGTTGCTGGGCGCGCTCGCTGGACAGACTCGCAGGCCCGATGAGTTAATCATCGTCGAGAGCCGTATCAACGCTGCGATTCGCCGGGTTGTGCGGCAGTTTGAGTCGTCGGGCGATGCCTTCCCCCTGCGCCTGCTGCCGAACCTGCGTGGGTCCATTCCGGCGGCGCTGAACCTGGGCGTCGCCGCCGCGCGCGGCGCGACCATCATCCGGCTGGACGTGCGGGCGCTTCCTGCGCCGGATTACGTGGAGAGGTGCCTGGCCGCACTGGATGCGAGCG
>JBHHUI010000168.1:0-6253 GCA_046753805.1 Anaerolineales bacterium | reverse complement strand
CGCGTCACACCGCAGCGCCTGGCCGTGTTCAAGACGCTGGTCGCAACCCGCAGCCACCCGACGGCGCACCAACTCTACGAGCAGACGCGCGACGTCCTTCCCTCGATCAGCCAGGCGACCGTGTACAACACGCTGCAGGCGCTCGTCACCCACGGCCTCGCGCACGACCTCGGCGAAGCAGGCGATGGGGCCACGCATTACGACGGCGCCTCCGACCCACACGTCAACCTGATCTGCACACGCTGCAGCCGCATCGAGGACTTTTACGACACGACTTTGCAGGCCGTTGCCGAGCAGGTGCGCACGCGCGCCGGATATGAACTCTACGGCGCGCGCGTCGCCTACTACGGCCTCTGTCCGCAGTGTCAGGTGGAACTCGCTGCAAATACGCCGTGACGAACCACTTGGAACAAATCCGGCGGTTCGCCGTGAAGGCCCATCGCCGGTTGCATCAACTTGTATGTACCGCCGAGACGCCGAGTGCGCTGACTGCGTGCCCACGCTCGAGACGGGCGTCAGCGGTCTCGACGGCGTTGTCAATTGCGAAGTCAATTTCGCGACCGCTATAATGCGCGTCGTGGACGAGGTGGACGTTGCCGACGCGCATCCGGGCGCTCGGCGGGCCTCCATTTCCCGGCGCGGTCCGGCTGGAGAGTGTGACTCTATGGTGAAGTTGTCCTTATGAAAGAAACGACCGCTGCCCGGCGCGCCGGCCTGTCGTGCTTTGACCTCGTCGCCGAGGCCGTCGCCGACGAAGCCGGCAACCTGAACATCGCGCTTGACACCACACAGGAGCGCGTTGCCTTCGATTACGATCCCACACAGGTATCGGGAGCCGACGTGGAACGCATCGCGGCGCAAATCAGCGAGCCGCTGCAGGCGCGCTGGGAGAAGTGCTCCGTACGACTAGATCGGCATGGCGGGCGCGCTTGCGAAGCCTGCGCCATGGCGCTCGAACGCCGCGTCGAGGGCATTGCCGGTGTGCGTCGCGCAACCGCCAGTTACATCGGCGGCGTGTTGACCGTCACCTATAACGAGGACGCGCTCTCACCCGAGGAGTTGATCCAGCAAGTGCGCCGGCTTGGCGTGGGCGTAGCCCCTGCGGGTCATGTCATCTCAGCGACCGGGGAATTACCGGCGCGGCCAGCGCGCGTGCGGGAGTGGCTGCTCGGCGACCGGGCGGAGGCGGTGTTCACCGGGCTGGCGCTCGTGGGGATGGCGGGTGGTTGGATCGCGGAGCGATTGGGAGCGCCGCTTGCAGCGGCAGCGTTCTTCAGCATCGCGTACGTGTTCGGCGGTTTCTTCGGCGTGCGCGCGAGCATTGAATCGCTCCGAGACCGCACCATCGATGTGGACCTGCTCATGGTGTTGGCGGCTGTGGGCGCAGCCGTGGTCGGGGAACCGTTCGAGGGCGCGCTGCTGTTGTTTCTGTTCTCCCTCTCCAACGTGTTACAAAACTTCGCGCTGGATCGCACACGCAATGCCATCCGGGCGCTGATGAAGCTCCGCCCCGAACAGGCGCTGGTGCGGCGCGGCGGCCGTAAGGTAACGCTGCCCATTGAAAGGCTCGTCGTCGGCGACCGCATGATTGTGCGCCCGGGAGAGCGCCTCGCACTCGACGGCGAGATCGTGGAAGGCGAGACGACGGTGGATCAATCGCCCATCACCGGCGAGTCGATGCCGGTAGCCAGGACGGTCGGCGACGAGGTATTGGCGGGTACGATCAATCAACAAGGCAGCCTCGAAGTGCGCGTCACCAGACTTGCCAGCGAGTCCACCATCGCAAAGCTGATCCAGCTTGTGGAGGAGGCGCAGAGCGAGAAGGCGCGCACGCAGCGCTTCATAGACCGCTTCGAGCAATACTACGCGAGCGGCGTGATTCTGTTCACCCTGATCGCAGTCCTCGTGCCTGTATTTGTGCTGCGCGAGGCTTTCGACCCGGTCTTCTATCGCGCCATGACGATCCTGGTCGCGGCCTCGCCTTGTGCGCTCGTCATCAGCACGCCGGCTTCGATCCTGTCTGCCATTGGCAACGGCGCACGGCGGGGTGTGCTCTTCAAGGGCGGCGCGTACGTCGAGCAAGCCGCCGCTGTGAGAGTCGTTGCCTTCGACAAGACCGGCACGCTCACCGAGGGCAAGCCGCGCGTCACAGATGTGACAGTCACGGACAAGACCTGGATGGGTGATGAGAATTCGTTGCTGGCGCTGGCGGCCGGAGTCGAGTCACGCTCGGAACACCCACTCGCGCGCGCCATCGTGCAGGCTGCCACGGCGCGCGATCTGCCCATCCCAGAATCGACCGCGTTCCAGGCCGCGACCGGCATGGGCGCGCGCGCAACGGTCGACGGCGAAGACGTGTTTGTAGGTTCCGCGCGCTTTCTCGAACCCGTGCATGCCGCCGGCCTGGACGCGGCGCGCGGCGCCATGACGCGCCTGGAGATGGCCGGTCAGACGGCTGTCGCCGTCGCGCGGTTGGAGGCGGACACGCAGAGCGCGCAGGTTGTGGGGGTGATTGGCATTGCAGACGTGTTGCGCTCCAACGCAGCCCTCGTCGTGCGCGAGCTGAAACGCACCGGGGTCGAACACGTGGCGATGCTTACAGGCGACAACCGGCGAGTAGCGGAGGTGATCGGCGGGCAGGCGGGCGTCGACCACACCTATTCCGAACTGCTCCCGCGGGACAAGCTGCGCCTCGTGCGCGAACTGGAGGCGCAGTACGGCCCGGTTGCCATGGTGGGCGACGGCGTGAACGATGCGCCGGCACTCGCGATGGCATCCCTCGGTATTGCGATGGGCGCGGCCGGTACGGATGTGGCGCTCGAGACAGCCGACGTCGTGCTCATGTCGGACGACCTCTCGCGGCTGCCGTATCTCATCGCGCTCAGCCGCCAAACCCGACGGACGCTGGTGTTCAATCTGGTCTTTGCGATGAGCATGATCGCGCTCATGCTCGCCGGCATCTTCCTGATCCAGTTGCCGTTGCCGCTGGCGGTCGTCGGGCACGAGGGCGGCACGGTGTTGGTCTCCCTGAACGGCCTGCGGCTACTGGGGTTCAGGTACCGGGGTTAATCGCCCGACGCCTCTTTTCGACTGCCGGTTGGGAGCGCCTGATTAAGCGGCAATCACCAATCACAAAGCCCGGTGTGCAATCGCAGCGGCCGGGCGCAGGAGTTCTACTCATGTTTAATAGCTGCGACAATGTTCACGCCGGCCGCGCGCCAGGCCGGATAGAAGGCGGCCAGTTGCGAGACCAGCAACGCAATCGCTGCGCCCACTAGCAGCGCGTTTAGCGGCAGCGTGAAAGTCAGGTCATAGCCGCCGGCGCCGTTGAGGTTGGCGACGAATACGCGCCCCAGCAGGGCGCCAAAAGCCAGCCCAATAGCGCCGCCGATCGCGCCGAGGGTGGCGGCCTCCGCCAGCACCATCTTACCCACCTGCCAGCGCGTCATCCCCAGGCTGCGCAGGCCGCCGATTTCGCGCCGGCGTTCCAGCACATTCATCATCAGCGTATTGATCACGCCGAGGGCGGCAACCACGATACCAATCAGGCCCAGCACATCGAAGAGGGCAAAAGATTGATCGGCCAGTTGCAGGATACGCTCGCGGAAGGCCGGCGCGCTCTCCGCCGTAAGGTCGCGCCGCTCGCCGTAGCGATCTTCGATCGTCTGCATGACGCCCTCCACGTTGTATCCCGGCGCCACCTTAATCGTATAGCGGTCCACGCCGCGCACCCCGAACCAACGGCGCATGTCGCCCCACGTGCCGTTGATCACGCGGCCCTGACCGGTAAAATCCACGATGATGGCGGCGACGGTGAAATCGTGTTCCCCACGCCGCGTCACGAGCCGGAGCGTGTCTCCCTGCTCGAGACCATAGCGGTCGGCGACGAGGGTGGAGACGAAAAGAGCGTTATTCTGGGCGAGGCGCGCCCAGGCCTCTTCCGGGTCGCCCTGAGCGGTGGCAAATTGGAAGCTGCCCACCGCGCGATAGCTCTGCGGTTCGATGGCGACGAAGATCAGGGTATTGTCGCGGTTGCGCTCGCCCGGCGGGATGGCGCTGTGGGCCACGCGCACGCTGAAGAACCGCGCCGGCGTAACATGAGTCACGCCCGGCACAGTCGCCAACTCGCGCCCGACGTATTCGCGCATGGTAACCGGCGAGCGCACGATAATGTCGCCGCCGATGGCCGTATTGATCCAATCGTTCAGGTCCGTCTTAAAGGCCGCCGTCAGCGCGCTGATACCGATGATCATCGCGATGCCGATCATCAGGGCCGCCACAGTGAGCGCGCTGCGCCCCTGCGCCCGCTGCACGTTGCCGCTGCCCAGGCGGCCCTCGGCGCGATAGAGCAGAATGGTGAGGGGTCGCACGATGCGCTCCATGAACTGCACCGCTGCCGGTACGGCAAGCGTGACGCCAAACATTAACGCCAGCACGGCGGCGGAGCCGACCTGAAAAGCGATCGCACCATCGAGCGGCGCCCAGAAGATGATGGCCCAGGCGGCCACGCTCAGGTTGAGCCCGGCCACCCACACGTAGCGCCCGACGCGGGCAGGCGGCCGCGCTTGTACCTGGAGCGCCTCCAGCGGCGTAGTGCGCGCCGCCCGCCAGGCTGGCCAGGCTGCAGCTCCTACCGTCACCGCCAGCCCCACCAGGACACTCTTCGCCACCCCTGTTGCCGGCACGGCGCTCAGCGCCAGATCGGCCGCCAGCACCGCGCTCATGAGCACAATCAGACCCCGCGCCAGGTAGACGCCCACCACAACTCCGAACAGGGAGCCTGCGACGCCGAGTGACAGCGCCTCCCAGAGCACCAGCACGAGTATTTGCCGTCGGCTCATGCCTATCGAGCGCAGCATGCCGATCTCGCGCGTGCGTTCGATCACAGTCATCGAGAAGGCGTTGTAGATCAAGAATACGCCCACGAAGAGCGCCACCACCGAGAAGAACTGCAGCCCCTGCTGGTAGATGGAAAGCATTTCCGTCACCAACCGGCCGCGCGCGGTGGGGAACTGCACGTCGTATTCACCATGCAGACGCTCGGTCAGGCGCTGCCGCAGGGCCTCTAGGGCGTCGGGGTCCTCGGCAATGGTCTGCGCCGCCTTGACGTCAATAGTGTCGAAGAAGCCGCCCCGGCGGAAAAGCTCCTGCACAGTCGTCAGCGGAACAAAGGCGATCACCCCGTCATTGAGCAGTGCAGCGCCGCGCTTGTCCACCAGCCCGACCAGGCGCAGGCGCTCATGGCCTTCGGGAGTGACGATAACCATGTCCTCGCCGACGGCGAGTTCTTTTTCGGCAGCGTATTCGGCCGTCAGCACCGCTTCATAGGAATCCGGACGCAACCAGCGCCCTTCCGTGATCTCATATTCTCGCAGTAGGGGGTCGATCTGGGGGTCAACACCGAGGACCTGCAGCATGGCGCCATTGGCAATACGGCCTACACCAAACTGGATCTGCCAGCCGCGCGCGTCCTGCGCCAGCAGCGAGGCGACACTGACCGAGGGCGCCGCCACAGACACGCCGGGCGTGTCCGCGACGCGCCCCAGGGCCTTCTCTTCGACTCCTTCACCGCCCAGGGTGCTGCTGGTGATGTAGAGGTGCGATTCGCCCGCGGCTTCGTCGAAAACTTTGCGGAGCGAATCCAGGGTGCTTGCGTTGGTGACGTCGATCGCCAGGATCACGGCCACGCCCAAGACGATGCCCAGACAGGTGAGCAATGTACGCATCTTGCGCAAGCGCATATTGCGCAGCGCCAGGAAGAGCGAGGTGAGCAATGCCGGGCGACCTAACCGGGGGCGCTCGCGCGCCCGAATTACAGATCCAACGCGGCCATCACGTCCATGATCGCGGGCGCGTTCTGGCCGGGGGTGGTGTTGTCGAGACGGTGGACGATGCGGCCATCTTTGAGGAACACGACGCGGTCGGCGAAACTGGCAGCGCGTGCGTCGTGGGTGACCATGACGATCGTGGCATCCAGTTCGTCGCAAGCGCGACGCAGCAGGGCGAGGACGGCAGCGCCGCTGCGCGAATCGAGGTTGCCGGTTGGCTCATCCGCCAGCACGATCTCCGGGTCGTTGGCAAAAGCGCGCGCAATGGCCACGCGCTGCTGCTGGCCGCCGGAGAGCTGGTCCGGCTTGTGGTCTCTGCGTTCCAGGAGGCCCACCATATCCAGCAGGCGGTGTACTTTGTCGCGCTCCTGCCGCAACGCCTTGCCGTCAATGAGCAGCGGCAAGGCAACATTTTCCTCCGCCGT
>JBHHUI010000167.1:0-6283 GCA_046753805.1 Anaerolineales bacterium | reverse complement strand
CACGCCGAAGCCATCGCCGCCAAATACACAGTGGACCCGGCCATGGTCGTGGACGACCTGCTGGAATTGGCCGCTAATCTGCGCGCTGAGGCGCTCGTGATCGCAGTTTGAAAACACGTCTGCGCCACGCTTGGCTCGCCCTGGTCACAATGGCGCGGCTCGTCGTTGCGCCTTCGTTACGTCCGCTGTGGTGGGAAATGCGCGCATACTGCCGGGCGTTGCCGGACGTGTTCAAGCCGCCGTTACAGGACGCCTTGACCAGATTGACCACCGACTGCCGACCGCTGACTGTTTCGCCCGACACACTTCGAGACCTTTCCGACGTAGCAGCGCTGCTGGAGCGGCGCTCTCCGTTCGGCCTGTGCCTACGACGCTCACTGCTGCGCTACCGTTTCCTTCGAGCGGGGGGGGTACCCGTGGCGTTACGATTCGGCGCCCGGTTCGTGGACGGCAAGCCGGACCGGGAGGTGACCGGCCACGCCTGGCTCACCCTCGACGGCAAACCGTATTACGAGGCCCATGAAAACTGGCGGGACTTTACGACGATGATCACGTGGCCAACGGCGCGCGATGGTAAGATAAACACATGAAGGCTCTTCCGGTTCCGCCTGCCATCGCTGCCATCGCCCCGGACGGCAACCTGACCCCGCGCCAGAAGCGGCGCTTCATGCTCGAAATGGCGCTGCGTCGCGCGAAACCCGGCACGGGCAGCGCGCTCTCATTCCTGCGTCGGAGGACTGCAATGAACGAATGGCCCGACCTCCGCGAAATACTGGTGGGATTCGATTGGGTGATTATCGGCGGCGTCGCCACGCGCGCTTATATGGTTGAGCGCATGACCAAGAACCTGGACATTTTGGTGCGCGCGGACGACGGCGAACAGGTAATTCGCCAGCTCATGCAACACGGTTACCGAAAAGTGTCGGAGCTGGCCGTGCCCGGGCATCTGATGAGCTCGCCGGACGGGGTCGATGTCGACGTTTTGTTTGGAGACTATCCCTGGCTTGACGAAGTCTTTACCGCGCGACAAACAGACCCGGCTGGCTATCCAGTGATTCCGCTCCCTTTCCTTGTAGTTATGAAACTAAACGCCATGCGCCCGCAGGATTGGACAGACATCTCCCGCATGTTGGGCGACATATCTGATGACGATATGCAGCGCATCCGTTCGGTTGTGTCGCGCTATAGCCCAGAAGACCTCGATGACCTCGAATCCCTCCGCTACCTGGGCCAACTGGAGTATCAGGACCCAAACGGCGGCGACGCCTGAACGCGCGAACCGCTCGCGACGACACCACCAGCATTGTGCGGCATAATCGGCCTGCTCACACCTGACGCCCGGCGCGCCGACCTCGCCCACAGCCTCGACTTGCTCACGCACCGCGGCCCAGACGATGCCGGAGTGTACACGGACGATGGCATCGCGCTCGGCGCGCGCCGCCTGAGCATCATTGACCTCGCGGACGGCCACCAACCCCTCGCCAACGAAGACGAAACGGTATGGATCGCGCACAACGGCGAGGTCGTCAACGCCCCGGCGCTGCGGCGCGAACTGGAGGCCGCCGGACACCGCTTCCGCACGCAGACGGACACTGAAGCCATCGTGCACGCGTACGAAGAATGGGGCTGCGGCGCCGGAAACCGCCTGCGCGGCATGTTTGCGTTCGCGCTGTGGGACGCACCTCGCCGCCGGCTGCTGCTGGCGCGCGACCGTTTCGGAATCAAACCGTTGTACTACGCCCGCCACGGCGACCGTCTCGCGTTCGCATCGGAAATCAGTCCGCTCTTCGCCTTGCTGCCCGACTTGCCGCGGCGCGCGAATCTGGACGCGCTCGGGCAGCTCTTCCAGTACGGGTTCATCCCCTCGCCGCTGACGGCGTTCGCGGGGGTGCACAAGCTACCGGCGGCGCATATGCTTGCCGTCGAAGGCCGGCGCGAGAAGCAGGAGTGCTACTGGTCGCTGCAGTTTCCGCCGGCGGGCGAGCACCGTCGCATTACGCCGGAGGTCGCCGCTGAGGAATTCCGCGCGCAGCTCGCTGAGACGATGGACGCCTGGCGGTTGAGCGACGTGCCGGTCGGCTCGCTCCTGAGCGGCGGCATCGACTCCGCCACGCTGGCCGCCGAACTGACCCGGCTCACCGGCAGGTCGATCCACACATTCTCGATCGGGTTCGAAGCCGCCTCACATGACGAGTCCGACGCAGCGCGGCGCACCGCACAGTGTCTCGACAGCGTGCATCACGAAACGAAGTTTGCGGCGACCGCGTTCGACCTATTGCCGAACGTCGTCGCGCGGCTGGAAGAACCGCAGTGCTCCGCCACGAGCGTGCCGATCTATCTGCTCTATGAATTGTGCCGCGCGGAGGGTTTCAAGGTCATCATGACCGGCGAAGGCGCTGACGAACTGCTGGCCGGATACCACTGGTTTGACGGCGACCGCCGCGTGCGCCCGCTGCTGCGGCTGCCGCGCCCGCTTCGCGCACTACTGGCCCGCGCGCCCGGGCGTGTGTCACCGGCCGGGCGGCGCGTGCTCGCACACGGCGCGCGCGATGCGGCGCAACGCTACGCCCTCTGGCAGCAGGTAGCCGACGCGGCACACACTCGCGCGCTGCTTGCGTTCACCCCGGCGCACACCATACTGAACGGTGCAGCGGACGCCCGACACCCACTCGACCAGTTCCTCGCGCTGGACGCCCAGACGCGCATGGTGGACTTCATCAATTTTGAAGTGGATCGCATGAGCATGGCGAACTCGGTCGAGGCGCGCCCGCCGTTCCTCGATCACGTGCTGTGGGAGTTTTGCGCGCAGCTGCCGCCTGATTTGAAGCTCAACGCCTCCGGCAACAAGCTCCTGCTGCGCCGCGCCATGCGCGGCCAACTGCCCGACCGCCTGCTGCAGCAACCCAAGCGCGGGCTGGCGACTCCCCACGCAGATTGGTGGCGCGCCGCGCGCCTCCCGGACTGGGCCGAGGCCTGCATTGCGCCGGCAGCGCTGACGGGCGCAGGATACTTCGACCCGAAAGCGCTGCGGCAGTTGCGGGGGCAGCACCGGTCCGGTCGGGGCGACCACGCCCGCCTGCTCATGGGCGTATTGACCACGCAACTCTGGCATCGTCAGTTTATCGCATGAGCGCGCTGCGTTGCCTGGCTTACAACGTCAACGGCGGACATCCGGACAAGGTCGAACCACTGGCGGGGGTGATCAAAGAAGTCAACGCCGACATCGTCGCGCTCACCGAAGCCGACCACGCGCCGGCCATCGCAGCATTGGCCGAGCGTTTGCAAATGCACTACATCTGGGAGCGCGGCAGCGGCGACCGGCACGTTGCGACGCTATCGCGGTTGGCGCTGCCGGAGACGGAGCTGACGATTTACAATGTACACTTGCTCCCGTATCTGCTGTTGCCATTTGAAGTCCGCCGCTGGCAGGCGGTCGGAAAACTGCTCCAGGTGATACGCAACGCGCCCCCCGGACCGCATCTGATTGTCGGCGATCTGAATGCTATCGGGCCGGGCGATCATGTACTGCATCGCAGAAACCCAGCGCGCATGCGCCGCGTGATGGCGCTGCAGCTCAACGCCACCTTCCGATTCGCTGTGCCTCGGCTGCTGCGCGCGGGCTACGTTGATTGCTACCGGACATTACACCCGCGCGAGGACGGCTTCACGTTTCTAACCGGCAACCCCACCACGCGCTATGATTATATGCTTGCCGATCCACACATGGCGGGCGCGCTGTGCGCTTGCCACGTGGTGGAAAACTTTGCCGGGGTTGAGGCATTGTCAGATCACTATCCATTGCTGGCGGAGTTTGAATTGGACGACGTGAAGCGTGAGGCGTAATGGAATTCACTCCACGCGCTAAGCCCATCGTGACATTACCAGTCCCTCCAAACGACTTCTGGTCGCGCAAGCGCAATCGCCAGACGCACACCGTTGCGCTTGAACCGCTCGGGATGCCGACGACCATCAGCGCAAACGATGCCGCCGTGCTGCGCGCGGTCGAACTGTCGGCCGCGCGGTTCAGCCGGGCTGTTGCGCCAACGCCGACGCGCGCAGCCCGCATCCGCATTGTTGTGCGCAGCGAGCAAAACACAGAACCCGTCCCCTCCGATCTGCCAGCGCGGCTTGTGTACTCCGGCGTGGACGAGTGGATCACCGTGACGGCGGGCGCATGGGGACACGGATTTGCCAATCTGGATACTCGCGAAGCCGTCGTGGTCCTATCGGGCTCGCTTGCGGTCGAGCCGGTATTTGTCAGCCGCTATTTCATTGACCACTACCTGACGAACTTTCTGTTTGACGATTGGGGCATGTTGCACGCCTCGGGCGTGCTCACCGCCGACGGCGCGCGCCTGCTGCTGCTCATCGCGCCGCACAACACCGGCAAATCAACGACCGCGCTGCGGCTGGTGCGCGCTGGCTGGCGCTTCCTGACCGACAGCATGGTCTTATTCCAACAGAGCCGCGGCCGCAGGACGTTCGGCGGCTATCCGGTCAACGAAGTGAAACTGCGCGACGACGTGTTGGCACTGTTCCCGGAATACGGCGGTGCGCGCGTGTCCGTGCGCGAGCACGAGAAGACCCTCGTCAACTTGCGAGCTGCACATGCCGGCAGCGTAATCGATGAGGTATTTGCGCCAGAGCGCACCACCCTGTGTTTTGTAGCGCACGGCGATGACGCCGGGTCACGCGTGGAATCACTGCCCGCGCAGGAAGTCCTGCCGCTGCTGGCGGAGAACACCGCCTATTGGGACGAGCCGGAGCGCTTCGCCCTGCACGCCGCGCGATTGGAGCAACTCGCACAGAGCGTGCCCGCCTGCTGCCTTATTATGGGTCACGACCCCGAGGCGCTCATGCGCACATTGGAGACTCTCGCGTGAAGCGACTGTCCGCTGCTGTACTGTTTGCGATTTTGCTCGCAGCTTGTTCATCGGCTCCGCCCACGCTGAGCCTGCCGCCGACCCTCGCGCCGACGCAACCGGACGCAGATGCAGCCAGTGCCACGGCGCCGCCCGCCGCACCGGATGCGCCCGACGCGCCGCCGGCTGCAACCGCCACGCCCCTGCCCGCCACGGCCCCTCCCGCACCGACGCCGACTCCGCCCTCGGACGCCGTGCCTTGCCCGCTCACCGGCCGGGACGTTTCCGAGACCGTGCTCGCAGCGCGCCGCCCGTTACAAGTGCAACTCGGCAATTCCAATCCGGAACGCCCACAGTTCGGGCTGGCGCAGGCCGATATGGTCTTCGAGACGCTGTCGGAAGGCGGTATCACCCGCTTCACAGCGATGTTTCTCTGTCAGGACGCGCCCGACATTGCCGGCGTGCGCTCCGGCCGCCTGATCAACCTTCATACCGTCCCGATGTTCGACGCCATCTTCGTGCATGTGGGTGCGTCCGAGCAGGTGCAGGCGCTGTTCGAGGGTGACCGCCGCATCCGCGACAGCAGCCTGGACTTCTTCCGCAACCATCCCGGTTTCACGCTCCAGCCTGACCGGCGGCGCGCGCCCTTCGACGTGTTTACCAGCACCGCCGCGCTCTACGCAGCGGCTGCCGAACGGGACATCGAAATCCCGGGGCGGGCGATCCCTGCGATCGCATTTGATCCCACACCGCCGACGGGCGGCGCGCCGATCGGTTCCGCCACCATCCGCCATCACAGCAGCTACTGGGTGCGCTGGAAGTGGGACGCGGCGGCGCAGAACTGGACGCGATATCTGAGCAGCGAGGCCCGCGCGGACGAGGATGCGCCGCACCGGGACGCCGAGACCGGCCGCACGCTCACCGCACAGAACGTGATCGTCATCCGCGCCGTTCATCGACAAACCGACATCGTCGAAGACAGCTTGGGATCGCGGTCGATCGAAGTGGAGCTGATCGGTTCCGGGGACGCCTGGTTCCTGCGCGATGGGCAACTTTACGAGGGCAGGTGGCAGCGCGACGAGCCGACGCAGTGGTTTACCCTCACACTGGCCAACGGCACGCCGTATGTGTTCGCCCCGGGCAATACCTACGTGCATTTCTATCAGCCGGGGCTGGCGCTCGACACAAATGGAGATTAGAGATTGAAGATTGGCAATTGCGAATCTCCTATTACCAATCTCTAATTACCTCCCATGAGCGCCATCTCCGTCGCCGACCTGCACCACGACTTTCCCTCCGCACGGGGACCGGTGCGCGCGCTGCAGGGCGTGTCGCTTGAAATCGAAGCCGGTGAGTTGTTCGGGCTGTTCGGACCGAACGGCGCGGGGAAGACGACGCTCATCCGCGTGCTGTCCACGCTG
>JBHHUI010000166.1:0-6297 GCA_046753805.1 Anaerolineales bacterium | reverse complement strand
AACTTATGTGCAAGCCGGAGTTGCCTTGTTGGGCGCATTTCTGGCGGCAGTCTGGCTGGCGCTGATCGTCTGGACCTTCCGGGATATGCGCGCCCGCTCGCGCGACATCTTCGCCCAATTGCTGGCGGCGTTGGTCGTGGGCGTGCTCACGATCCCCGGATTCATTGTTTACCTGATCCTGCGTCCACGGGAAACACTTGCGGAAGCGTATGAACGCTCCTTGGAAGAAGAAGCGCTGCTGCAGGAGATCGAGGCCCAAACAGTGTGCCCGGGCTGCGGCCGTCCGGTGGAGCAGGACTGGCACATCTGCCCCCATTGCCAGACCATCCTCAAGAAGCCATGCCGCACCTGCGGGCGGCTGCTAGAGTTGACGTGGAACGTGTGCCCGCACGACGGCACACCCGCCCCCGGTCGGGAGGCGCTGGCAAGTCTCGAACGCAACTAAATCACAGACAGCCGCTTTCAACCCGTCTCTATTCGAACCACGCGCGCACCACGGGGCGCGTGAGCACATATGCGCCCAGGCCGTTCACGCCGGCGGCCGTCAGCGCGAGCGACGACGCCAGTTCGGCGCGCAGCGCGTCTGCGGACAGGCGCGGCGCGATCAACACCGCCATGAATGCGAGCACTGCCAGCGCGATCAACAAGCTGATGGCCGAAAGATAGCCCAGCCACATGCGCCGCCACAATAGCGTTGCAGTCGCGGTACCCACCCCAAACACCATGCCCGCCATCACGAGCAGCGCGCCGGAACGCGCTTCCGGCGCGACGAGCCACCACATTGTGGCAGCCAGCGCTGACGTATTCGCGACGATGAAAACGGCAGCAACGCGTGTAACTGTGCGCGGTGCAAGCCGGTTAAACATCACGGTGCACCTTCCCCCCGGCCCGGACCATTACGCGCGAGGCTGCTTGATGGCGCTGCTGCCGGCGTATTCCGCCGCCGGCCCGAGTTCCTCTTCAATGCGCAGCAATTGGTTGTATTTTGCAACGCGATCGGACCGCGCCGGCGCGCCGGTTTTGATCTGGCCCATGTTGAGCGCGACCGACAAGTCTGCGATGGTGGCGTCTTCGGTTTCCCCCGAGCGATGGGAGGTGACCGTCGTCCAGCCGGCCCGGTGGCACAGGTCCACGGCCGCGATGGTCTCTGTAAGCGTGCCGATCTGGTTGAGCTTAACGAGCAGCGCATTGGCGGCGCGGGCACGAATGCCGCGCTGCACACGCTCGGTGTTTGTCACGAGCAGGTCGTCACCCACAAGTTGCACTCGCTCGCCGAGTGTGGCTGTGAGCGCCTGCCAACCGCCCCAATCATTCTCATCGAGTCCGTCTTCGAGCGACACCAGCGGATACTGCTCCACCCATCCCTGCCAGAATGAGACCATCTCCTCGGAACTCAGGCGCTGGCCTTCAATTCGCAGGTGATAGTTGCCGGCCTCGGCGTCGAATAGCTCGCTGGCGGCCGCATCGATCGCAATGCCGACCTGAGCGCCCGGCGTGAACCCGGCTTGCGCCACCGCTCGCAAGATCAGTTCCACCGCAAGCTCGTTTGTACCCAGCGCCGGAGCGTAGCCGCCTTCATCACCGACAAGCGTGAGATGACCGCCAGCCTTGAGAACGGATTTCAGACTGTGGTAGATTTCAGAAATCCACTGTAGGGCCTCGGAGTAGGACCCGGCGCCAAGCGGCATCACCATGAACTCCTGAATATCCGTGGATTGCCAGCCAGTGTGGGCGCCGCCGTTCAGGATATTGGCCATCGGCACCGGGAGCACGTGCGCCTGCACGCCGCCGATGTATCGGAACAGAGGTAATGCGAGCGATTCCGCCGCGGCTTTTGCCACCGCGATGCTGGCGCCCAGGATCGCATTCGCTCCCAGGCGCGCCTTGTGCGCCGTCCCATCCAGCGCAATCAATTCGGCGTCAATCTCACGCTGTGCGGCGGCGTCTCGTCCACTGAGCAAGTCAGCGATTTCCGTGTTGACGTTTTCGACTGCCCGGCGCACGCCCTTGCCCCGGAAGCGCGCCGTATCCCCGTCACGCATCTCCAGCGCCTCATGTTCGCCGGTAGATGCGCCGGAGGGTACGGCTGCCCGCCCGAACGCGCCGTCCGCCAATCCGATCTCGACCTCCACGGTCGGGTTCCCACGCGAGTCCAGAATTTCGCGCGCGTGTACCATCTCGATCGTCGTATCCATATGAAGTGCCTCGTAAAGGTGTGAGTGCGGAGAATTATACCCGCCGGCGGAGTTGTATTCATCCGCACCTGCCATATAATCCGCACCGTAATCAGAAATGAAACTTCCCATCGACGACACCTGGCCCGCCGACGAACGCAACGGTTGGAACTTCAGCCTCCACCGCACGCGCACGCGTGCGCTGCTTACATTTTCTCTCCGGCAGATATTGCGACCCATTGTCCGCTTCGAGGGCCATGGCGTCGAACACGTCCCGCGCGACGGCCCCCTCGTGCTGGTGAGCAACCACCTCAGCAATTACGACGTGATCCTGATGGAATTCGTCTTGCCGCGGGCAAACTATTACATGGCCAAGATAGAAATCTTCTCCAACCCGTTGCTGGGATGGGTGTATCGGCGCCTGGGCGCCTTCCCAGTGGAGCGCGGCGCGAAAGACGCGTGGGCGATGCGCTACGCGTTGTTTGTACTTGAATCCGGCAAGATGATCGGGATGTTTCCGGAAGGGACGCGGAGCAAAGAAGGCCGTTTGAAGCCCGGCAAGACCGGCGCTGCCCGGCTTGCGATTGAGTCCGGCGCGCCCGTTGTGCCGATGGCGATTTATGGGACGGAGAACATCTTGCGACCATGGTATCGCCGTCCAACCGTGCACATCGCCATCGGCGAGCCGCTCCACGTGGCGGCGCGCGAGTCGCCCATGGAACTGACAGACCGCATCATGTACGCCATCGCCGCATTGCTGCCGAAGCCGTACCGTGGCGTTTATGCACAACCGGCGCCGGTTTGACGCGCGTCTCTCCGCATTCACATCGTGAGACCAACCATGCGATTACCGACCACCATCCCCGGTCGCATTGGATTGAGTCTGGCCGCGCTGCTCGCAGCGGCCGGGCTGTACCTTGGATTCTGGCCGGCGCCAGCCGACACGGCGAATCTCGCCGAAAGTGTCACCGGGGCCGCCGAGCCAGCGCCGCCGCCGCCAGAGGTTCCCGGCCCGACGATTACCGTACGAACCGGCGAATCAATTCAGGCAGCGCTCGACGCGGCCACGCCCGGCGCGGTCATCCTGGTCGAAAGCGGCATGTACGCTGAAGAGTTGTTCGTCGAAGTAGACTACATCTCGCTCATCGGGCTGGGCGACGGAGAAGGCCGACCGGTGTTGGATGGTCAGGCTGAATTCGAAAACGGAGTTTCGGGAACCGGCCACCACTTTACGATGGAAAATTTCATCGTGCGCAACTACCGCCGGAACGGTGTGCTCGTCACGGGGGTTGAGGGCGTCACGCTGCGCAACATTCTCACGGAGAACACCGGCGAATACGGGCTGTTTCCCATCCACGCCAGCGGCGTGCTTGTCGAAAACTGCGTGTCAACCGGCGCAAGCGACACGGGGATCTATGTCGGGCAGTCGCGCGACATCGTCATTCAGAACAACGAAGCCTACGAGAATGTATCGGGTTTTGAAGTCGAGAATTCCGTTGGGGCGTTAGTAGCCAACAATTACGCACACGACAACACGGCCGGCATTCTCGTGTTTGTGCTGAATCGGCTCGACTCCAAAATCGGCACAGCGGCGCGCATTGTCGGCAATCGCGTCGAAAACAACAATCTATCCAATTTCGCCCCGGAAGGCATCGTACAGCAGGTGCCGGCGGGGACGGGTGTGCTGATCATGGCCGCCGACGACACCGAGGTGACGGGAAATACTATCACCGGAAATCGGTCTGTGGGCGTGGCGATTATTTCTGCGCGCCAGGTCTACGACGCCGACACAGTGTTCGACATGGGCGCCGAAGCAGAAGACAACTGGGTCCACGATAACGCTTTTGAAAACAACGGATTCGACCCGCATGCGCGTCTTGCAGCAGCCGGTCTCCCGGGCGCGGACCTTTTATGGGACACGAGTGGATGGAGCAATCGTTGGGACGAGACAACCGACTCTGCATTTCCGGCGCCCCTTCCGCGCAGCAGTTGGCCGGTCCCAGTGCGCCGCGCGTGGTGGCGGATCCTGTCCACGCTCGCCAAGTTGCTTTAATTGACGCCGAATCCCAGCAACCTGCAGGATCGAAAAAGCGACCTGAACAGGTCGCTTCTTTGCACAGCAAACCGACGGGATTGTCAGGAATCCGAGCTGCTGCTCGCGGAGTCGGTTGCAGCGCTGCTGGACGTGTCTTTCTTCTTGGAGTCGCCCGAAGCATCCGACGAGTCTTCCGATTTCGACCCCGACTTATCCGAGTTCTTGCCCGGCGCGGCCGAGTTCGATGAACGGCTATCAGTTACATACCAGCCGGAACCTTTAAAAATGATGCCCGCCGGCTGGATCACCCGCCGCACAGCTTCTTCCTCACACTCCGGACAACGCCGGATCGGATCGTCACTGAATTTCTGCAGCCGCTCAAATTGCACGCCGCAATTCCCGCAACGATATGCATACACCGGCATGTAACAGTCCTCCGCTTTCGCCGAAAGTCTTTGTCAAGATACTGCGCGAATGTTAGACGAGTATCAGCAGCGCGTCAAGTAAATTGATTACATAACACGGGCAGGCGCGTTATTCCTCACGTGAGTTGGCTGGATTCTTCCACCGAAAGCTCGCCGTCGTCGTCGCTGGTGAACATGCCGGCAAAGAGTGGCCGGCGCAGCAGGCGGTCGAACTGCGTCCAGGGTTGGCCCGGTTCGCGCCGTGAGGAGAGCAGATCATCAAACCGATTGACCTGCGCGTCGAGGTCCTCCAGGTGATGGAGCGCCATGGCCTCCACGGTTTTGGGTCGCCGGGGCGCGCCCCACTCATAGCGTCCATGGTGGCTCACAATCATGTGTTTGACACGAAGCGCCAGCTCCGGAGGGAACTCAGGTATGGCGGCGATAGCGGGAGCAACCATTTCGGCGCCGAGTACCACGTGTCCAACCAGACGGCCCTCGTCGGTGTAATCGATATCCGTGTCCCACACGAACTCCCGCACCTTCCCAATGTCGTGCAGCAGCACGCCGCATTGGAGCAGGTCTGCATCCAACTGAGGATAGATTTCCAGCAGCCGATCGGCCAGCGCGGCCACTTGCAAGGTGTGTTCGAGCAGCCCACCCAGATACGCATGATGCACTCGCCGCGCCGCTGGCGCTTCTGAAAACTTCACCATGAACTCCGGAGCGTCAAAGAAGTGGCGCAGCAGCCGATTCATGTAAACGTTCTGCACCCCATCCAGTCGCTGGCGCAACTCGGCCTGCATGGCGTCGGCGGCGCGGCGAGACGTGCGGCGCATATCGCGCAAATCGAATTCATCGGCGCGCGCGCGCCGGAGCTGGGTCACGATGAGTTGCGTGCGGTCGCGGTAAGACTCGACATCGCCGGCGACCTTCACAATATCTCCCGGTTCGAATTGCGCTGCCAGTTCGGCGGCGTTCTCCCACACCCGCGCGAGCACCTGGCCCGTCCGATCCGCCAGTGTCAGCGTGAGGTAATGGCCGCGCGAGCGGTCGCGGAACGGCTCAAGCTGCTTGTATCGCACGAGGTAGAAGCCCACTACCCGGGCGCCCGGCACCAATCCGGCCACATACGGGCCTTTGTCGGCGTGATGAGGGATGTCAGCAACCATGATCCTGTTCCTACGTAACTCCAGCGCACGGCAGTTCAAATCGGAACGCGCTGCCGCCTTCCGGGCGGTTGTCCACCCAAATCCTGCCGCCGTGCGCTTCGACGGCCAGCTTGACAAACGCCAAGCCCAAACCTGTACCGCGCCGCCGGCCATGCCGACCGACAACCTGCGCAAAGCGGTCGAAGATGCGCTCACGCTGCTCGTCCGGTATACCGGGGCCGTCGTCCAAGATGCTTACGAGGACGTGCTTGGGAGAGTGTCCATTGCGGGATTGCCCGTCCGCCGTCACGGTGATCGCCCCGCCCGGCGGTGTGAACTTGAGCGCGTTGTCGATCAGGTTGATGAAAACACGCTCCACTTTCTCGCGGTCGATCAACAACAAGCCGAGGTCCGGCGGCACTTCGTTATTGAGAGCAATGTCTTGCTCAAGCGCCAACGGGCCGAGCTCCTTGATCACCGAATCCACGATCGGACGCAGCTCGGATGGCTCGCGCATCAAGTCCGCAGCGCCG
>JBHHUI010000165.1:0-6323 GCA_046753805.1 Anaerolineales bacterium | reverse complement strand
CTGTGGCGGCCGGCGCGTGGGGAAGCGTTTCACGATGTTTTCAGGTGACTGGCAGTTTGATCAATATAAGTCGCAGCTGCCGGGGGAAAACCGGAAAGTTTCGTTGATGCTCAAGTGCCAGTAACCATTCAGCCACAAGCCTACCGCATTCCCTCGCGGCGCGCCACCACCGCACGAGCAGCGCGGACGCTAGCTATAGCTGACTTGCGAGAACTTCATCAGCTTGTCCAACCGGTGATTGGCGATGACCTCGCGCACGGTACCGGATTTAGACCGCATCACAAGCGAGTGCGTGCGCGCGCCGCCGGCGTAGTACTTGACCCCGTCCAGCAATTCACCATCTGTGATGCCTGTGGCGGCGAAAAACGAGTTATCGCTGCGCACAAGGTCGCGCGTGTGTAGCACGCGATCCACGTCGTAACCCATCCCAACCGCCCTTCTGATTTCGTCATCATCGCGGGGCCACAACTTGCCCTGAATTTCGCCGCCCATACACTGCAGCGCGCAGGCTGCCAGTACGCCCTCGGGCGTGCCGCCGATCCCCATCAGGACATCGACGCCCGAATCCGGCCAGGCGGTCATGAGCGCGCCGGCCACGTCGCCGTCGGTAATCAGCCGGATGCGCGCGCCGGCTTCGCGTACCTCGCGGATCAGGTCCTCGTGCCGGGGGCGGTCCAAGATTACCACCGTCAGATCGTTCGCGTCCAGGCCCTTGGCGCGGGCGATGCTGCGCAGGTTCGCCGTGGCGGTGGCCTCGACATCAACCGCCCCGCGAGCGCTGGGGCCCACCGCAATCTTGTTCATATATACAAACGGGCCCGGGTTGAACATGGCACCGCGTTCAGAAATGGCGACCGTTGCCAGCGAATTCGCGCGCCCCAGCGCCAACAAACGCGTGCCGTCGACCGGGTCGACCGCGATATCCACTTTCGGCGGCCGGCCGGTACCGAGCACCTCGCCGTTATAGAGCATTGGCGCTTCGTCTTTTTCGCCTTCCCCAATAACGACGATACCGTCCATATCCACAGTGTTAAGGATCAGGCGCATGGCTTCTACAGCAGCGTTATCGGCGGCGATCTTATCCCCACGCCCCATCGTCCGGCCGGCCGCCAGTGCGGCTGCCTCTGTTACACGTACAAGCTCCAGTGCAAGATTGCGATCCGGTTCCTCTGCCATGTGAAGTCTCCTCAGACGAGCCTGTGTCGGTTGTTGGCCGGCGCACACAACGCCGGCGCGCTCTTCAGTCGCTATCTGACAGTCTGACAACCTACGAATTCAATACAAACCATTGGATATAGAAAAAGCCTGTCGCCGCGGCCACCAACCACGAATCGATGCGATCAAGCACGCCGCCATGGCCGGCCAGCAGGTTGCCTGTGTTCTTGAACCGCACCTGACGCTTGAACATTGAAATGCCCAGGTCGCCGACTGGCCCAAGTACGGCCACCAGAAACCCAATAGCGGCGCCATGCTGCCATATCAGGCCCGAACCGGGGCCGGCGGCCGTGCGCCATGCAGCAGCCAGCAGGGCCGCCCCCACAGTGCCAATTACAATCCCCGCCAGCAAGCCTTCCCAGGATTTCTTTGGACTCAGGCGGGGGACCAGTTTGTGTTTTCCCATGATGGACCCGATCGTGTAAGCCCCGGTGTCCGCAAGCCACACGCCCGGCAGAACCGTCATCGTCCACCAGAAGCCTTGTGAGAGTTCGCGTAGCGCGATCAGGCTGCCGCCCAGGTAGCCCAAATAACAGCCGGCCGCCAGCGTTGCAGCCCAACCGAGTAAGGGCGCTTCAGCTCCGCGTTCGTATCGGGCGGCATATAGCGCAGTCGTTCCGATCAGAAAGGTCGCCAGGATTGGTTCGAGCCATTGTTGTTCGGGATGCGCGGCTCCGATTGCGACCGCCACAGTCCCCCCTACTGCGGCTACCGGCGACACATCCGCGCCGGCAGCTTGCACCATGCGCGTAAACTCGAGCGCGCCGAGCGCGAGCACGGCAAGAATCACCCCGGCGTAAAGCAACCCGCCAACACGAACAAGACCTACCACCACCGGCACAAGGATGATAGCAACAATTGTGCGCTGGCGCAGCATTAAGTTAGTTGCTCAGACACCAGCCCAAAGCGGCGTTCGCGGCGGCCATAATAGACAAGGGCTTTTCGCAGTTCTTCCTCATTAAAGTCCGGCCAATACGCCGGCGTGAAATACCACTCTGAGTAGGCGCCCTGCCAGATGAGAAAATTGCTCACCCGATATTCGCCGCTGGTGCGAATGATCAGATCGGGGTCCGGTTGCCCGGCAGTATACAAGTTCTGGTTGATGTGTTCTTCAGTAATCTTATCCACCGGGACGCCGGTAGCCACAATCCGGCGGACAGCGTGCACGATCTCGTCGCGCCCGCCGTAGTTGAAGGCCACGTTCAAGATCAGCCGCTCATTATCGTGGGTGAGTTCGATAGCATCTAATACCTTCTTGCGCAAGCCTGGACGCAGGCCATCAAGGTTGCCGATGTGACGCAGCTGCACACCGTTCTTGTGCAGATTCTTGAGTTCGCGGTCGATGACATCCTCAATGATGCCCATCAGGCCGTTCACTTCTTCTTCGGGACGACCCCAGTTTTCGGTGGAGAACGCATAGATCGTCAAACGCTTGATGCCAAAATCGACGGCAGATTCCAGAATGCGCCGCAGGTTCTCCGTGCCCGCCCGATGCCCCGCCAACCGCGGCAGCCCGCGCGCTTTCGCCCAACGACCATTGCCATCCATAATGATGGCGACGTGCTCAGGAATATTCGGGGGGAGTTCCTTGTCGGCTGACATGGAGTATCGTACGATTCAGTTGGTGGGACGGGATGAAAATACCGGGCGCTGCTCTGTGGCAGCCGGTTTACGTTTCGGCGACGGAGTACAGGTCAGACCTGCATGATCTCTTCTTCTTTCTTCTTGCCAACATCGTTGATGCGCTCGATCTGCCGATCGGTCAGGTCTTGCAGGTCTTTCTGGCCGCGCTCAAGTTCGTCTTCGGAGATCAGCTTTTCGCGCTCGAATTCGCGCATGTCGTTCTGGGCGTCGCGCCGCACATTACGCACAGCGACTCGCGCATCTTCCAGCCGGCTGCCCACTATCTTCAACAGATCGCGCCGGCGCTCCTCGGTCAGGGTTGGGATTGCCAGCCGGATGAGCTTGCCGTCATTCGTCGGGGTCAGGCCCAGATCAGATGCCAGAATGGCCTTCTCGATATTCTTGATCGACGCCGGATCGAACGGTCGGATCGCCAACAAGCGGGGCTCCGGCACGCTGATCGTAGCCAATTGATTAAGCGGCGTCGGCTGATCATAGTAGATCACCGACAGCTTCTCGACCAGCAATGGCGAAGCACGACCGGTTCGCATTGTGGCAAGGTCATCCTGCAACACACGGACCGCACTGCTCATGCGGGATTCGGCGTCTCGTAATGCCTCTTTGACCATAAAGCGCGAGCCCTTCGGTTGACTTCCTCTGGTTCAAAAGCCGGGCGGGGTACGATTCAAGGATACACCAGAACCAGTACTGGGGGCAAACTTCGGTCAGTGCTTGCGACCGTAAAATCCGTCGCCGAAGCCCCCAACGTCTGCGTGCCGCTCAGTCCTGTATGAGCGTACCAACGGACTCACCATATATAGCCTGCGTCAGGCTGTCTGCGGCCCATAGGTTGAGCACCAGTATCGGCAGGCTGTTCTCCATGCAAAGCGAGATGGCGGTACTGTCAATGACTCGCAACCGGCGATTCAAGGCGTCAATATAGCTGATATTCGCGAACTTTGTAGCGTCCGGATTGTCCATCGGATCGGCGTCGTACACGCCGTCAACCTTGGTCGCCTTAATGAGGACGCTGGCGTCGATTTCCATGGCGCGCAAAGCGCCGGCGGTGTCCGTAGTGAAGTACGGGTTGCCGGTACCCGCGCCAAGGATGACTACCCGACCTTTTTCGAGATGCCGGATTGCGCGCCGGCGGATGTACGGTTCCGCAACGGCCTTCATCTCAATGGCCGTTTGTACGCGGCTGTCGACGCCCAGTTGTTCGAGCGCATCTTGCAACGCGATGGCGTTCATCACGGTGGCAAGCATGCCAATCTGGTCGGCCGTGGCGCGCTCCATTCCGTGGGCAATACCGTCACGCCCACGCCAGAAATTGCCGCCTCCCATAACGATAGCGACCTGCACGCCCATATCGACGACGGACTTGACTTTCTCTCCGACGCTGCGCGCCCGTTCGGGGTCAATGCCAAAGCCGGCCGCACTCGCCAGCGCTTCGCCGCCAAGTTTGAGCAGTATCCGGCTGTATTTAACGTCTGGTTGCATGTGCAAGAAGCAAAACGGGCCAATCTGGTGGGAATTGGCCCGTGGGTGTCAGCAAGTCAGCCACCCAACTCGTAACGATCAAATCGCCTTACGACGATGTTCTCACCGACTTTGGCAATCGTGTTGTTTATCAGGTCCTGTACAGAGAGGTCTTCGTCTTTGATGAACCGTTGCTGCAACAGGCATGATTCTTCGTAGAACTTCACCAACCGGCCGGCGGCGATCTTTTCGGCAATCTCGGGCGGTTTGCCTTCTTCCCGCGCCTGCTGCGCGTAGACAGCCTTCTCTTTTTCCAGCACGTCCTCCGGTACATCCGCCCTGGTCAGATAGCTCGGGTTTGCCATCGCGATGTGAAGCAGCAGGTCATGGACGAACGCCCGGAAATCATCCAAACGAGCGACAAAGTCTGTCTCGCAGTTAACTTCAACTATCACACCCACGCGGTTGCCGTGATGGATGTACGCATCCACCACGCCCTCTTTGGCCGCCCGGTTGACTTTCTTCGCAACCTTCGACAGACCCTTTTCGCGCAACCAATCGATGGCCTTGTCCATGTCGCCATCATGCGTTTCCAACGCCCGCTTGCAGTCCAACATTGGCGCCGACGTGGCCGCGCGCAGTTCTTTCACTTGTGCCGCTGTAACTGCCATGGCTAGGATTCCACGACCTCTGCGGCTGGCTCGGCCTGCGCCTCGTCTTGCGAAGCTTCAGCTTCTTCGGTAGCCGGTGTTTCATCGCCGGCGGCGGGAGCTTCGCCTTCGGCCTTGGCTTCCTCGGCGCCCTCTTTCTTATCCGTGTCGACAACCGCCTCGTCGCCAAAGTTGAGTTCGCCGCTGCTGAGTTTCGCCAGTGTAGCCGCGCCGAGCAACTCTTCGTCCGCATCGCCGGCAAACTCCGGCACAGCGCCGGTATCTGTCAGCGCTTCGTCTTCCAGCTCCTCGTCCTTGCGGTGCGCTATGCCCTCCAGAACGGCATTCGCCATGTTGCTGACGATGAGCTTTATCGCCCGGATGGCGTCGTCATTAGCGGGTATTACGTAATCGATGGGCGTGGGATCGCAGTTGGTGTCCACCATCGCGATAATGGGAATGTCCAGAATGTTGGCTTCCCGCACGGCCGTCTCTTCGCGCCGGACATCGACCACGAACAGCAACGCCGGTAAGTCGCTCATGTTGCGGATACCACCGAAACGGTCTTCGAGCTTGTCGATCTTGCGTTGCAGCATCAAGCGCTCTTTTTTGGTCAGGCCGTCCCATTCACCGGTATCGCGTTCGCGCTCCAGCCGCTCCAACTCCTTTATGCGTTCTTTCATCGTGCGCCAATTGGTGAGGAGGCCGCCCAGCCAGCGGTTTGTGACAGAGGGCATGGCGCAGCGCATCGTTTCAGTCTGGATCGTATCCTGCGCCTGACGCTTCGTGCCGACAAACAGCACTTCTCCGCCATCCGCCACAGTATCGCGAATCAGGTTATAGCAATACTCGATCTGCTGGATAGTCTGCTGCAGGTCGATGATGTGGATATTGTTCCGTTCGGTAAAAATGAACGGTTTCATACGCGGATTCCACTTGCGGGTGCGATGCCCAAAGTGGACGCCGGTCTCGAGAAGAGACTTCATCGAAATATCTAACATGGGGCTTCCCTTCGTTTTGCGCCTCCGCCCTCGTCATTCTGCGACGGAGCCCGAGGTCGGGGCACGGCCGTCGCAGTCGGATGAGCGTGTGAGATTATGGCCCTTTCCGCCGGGCCGGGGCGTAATTTAAGCGCGGCCTGACCCTGCACAGACCCCGCTCAGCGCGGGATTCTACCATATACATTTCCATCCGGCTTCAGTTTGTGGATTCTAATCCACGCCGGCTTCGTCCGCGATATCCGGCAGCGCGGAATACCACTCATAAATACCAAGCAGCAGTGGCAGCAGCAATGCTACGGCGAGCGTCCCAGCGCCAACCCCGGCCAGATATTCGGCGGTGAGCGCGCGCGCCAGC
>JBHHUI010000164.1:0-6353 GCA_046753805.1 Anaerolineales bacterium | reverse complement strand
TCCGTGACGTGGATAGGAATGTTGTCGGGGCGCGCATGGCAGCAAGCCGTGGCTACGGCGATTGCAGTCGCAGCGCTCGGGACCGCGGCAATGCCGCTTGGGTTTCCGAAACCGTGGTCCGACTTTGGAGATGTGTCGCCGCTGCGCATGCTGGAGGTTGAACTGTCTGGTCGGGCGCGCGGCACAACCTCGGCGGACGATTTCTTACCGGTGGATGTGACCGTCATTCCGGCAGCCGAACCCGCACTGCTGGCGAGCTACGAGAACGATTGGCCCGCCGTCGAGAAATTCAATCGGGCCACGCTCCCCGAAGGCGCTACCGCCATGCTGCTGGAAACACGGGCGCAATCCGATCGCATCCTGGTTGAAACGCCGGAACGTTTTGTTTTTCGTATGTACCGCTTCTACTACTCCGGCTGGGAAGCCACCGTGGACGACGAACCGGTCGAGATCGAGGTGGCCCAGCCGGACGGATTCATTACTTTCTGGGTGCCGGCGGGAAAACATGAAATCGAGGTTCGACTTGGCTCGACGTTCGCCCGCCGACTCGGAACGTGGGTGAGCATCGCGGGCCTTGTCGCGATCGCTGGGGTTGTTGGATATAATTCGCGAAGGGGGGCGGCAGCCTCGAAGTCGACGCGTGACAGTGGGCCGGTGCTGGGGTTAGCCGAGTCCGGATTCGTACTGGCCGTCGTGCTGGCGCTGCTGGCGGTGCGGGGGATTGGCGAACGTAATGACTGGTTTACGATGCATTCGCTGGGGGATACGGTACTCGTCGCCGACAATGAAATATACGCCGACCTGCAATCGGAGGTTGCGCTGTTGGGCTACGATGTTGGAAGTACGGTGCTGCGGCCGGGCGGTCAGATTCCCGTCACGCTGTACTGGAAGGCTATCAAGCCGCCGACGGATAACTACCGCGTGTTCGTACATCTGATCGGACCGGATGGCGGCTTGTACGGGCAGTCAGACAAACTAAACCCCGCCGGATTTCCAACCTCCCGCTGGCCGCTGGACGAGTACGTGCGGGACGAACACGAACTGCTCATTAACGATACGCTTCCGCCCGGCGAGTACCGATTGTCTGTCGGCCTCTGGAATGCCACAACCGGTCAGCGCCTGCTCGCGTATGATCGGTCCGGCGAGATGCTTGGCGACAACGTCGAGCTGCCGATGCTCCTGCAGGCGCGATAGCCGTCCGTGTATAATCGATCCAGTGCACCTATGATGAACAAGGAAGAACGCCTGCGAGCGGCAATTGCCGGTGAAGCGGTTGATCGGGTCCCGGTGTCGATCTGGCGCCATCAGCCAGTAGACGATCAGTCCGGCCCCGAGTTGGCTGCGGCTACCCTCGCGTTTCAGCGCGAATTCGACTTTGATTTTGTGAAAGTCACGCCGGCCAGCAGCTACTGCGTGCGAGATTGGGGCGCGCAGGATGTGTGGCGTGGGCACTATCACGGTACCCGTGAATATGGCGAACGCGTGATTCGGTCGCCCGAAGGCTGGGCTGAACTTGCGAGATTCAATCCGCGTACGGGGCAGTCAGGTGAGATTCTGCATGCGCTAGACCTGATTGGCAGCGCGCTGGGCGGCAGTACACCCTTCATCCAGACGATATTCAGCCCGCTTACACAGGCGCGGAATCTGGCTGGCAATGATCGGTTGCTGCGTCATTTGCGCCGGTACCCCGACGCATTGCACGCCGGGCTGCGCACGATTGCAGACCAGACTCTCACTTTCATCGAAGCGGCGCGCGGCGCGGGCTTGAGCGGACTTTTCTACGCCGTGCAGTGGGCCAGCATCTGTCGGCTGACGAATACGCTTCGTTTGGCAAGCCGTATGACCTGGAGATACTTTCTGCGAATCGCAACCTTTGGCTGAACGTGCTGCATCTGCACGGTGACGATATCATGTTCGATCTGGCGGCGGACTACCCGGTGTCGATCATGAACTGGCACGACCGCGAGACACCGCCCACTTTGGCGGAGGGGCAACGCCGTTTTTCGGGTGCGGTCTGTGGCGGCATCCGTCAGGAGGCGACCCTCATGGCGGGAACGGCGGAAGACGTTCGCCGCGAGGCTTTGGCTGCAATCGCCGAAACCGGCGCGCAGCGGTTTGTACTCGGCACGGGATGTGTGGCGCCCATCGTCACGCCTTACGGGAACTTGCGCGCGGCGCGCGACGTGGTCGAGGCAGTCCCGCCGGACTGAGAATATCGTCCATGGCGCGTGGCCCCGGCATCCGGGTGATTGGGGGTTCGGTTCGTGGCCGGCGACTCAGGCAAGTGCCCGGCGAGGGTACGCGGCCCATCAGCAACCGCGTCCGCGAGTCTTTGTTTAATATCATAGGGGCGGACATCGTCGATGCGTCCATGCTGGACCTGTTTGGCGGTACGGGCAGCGTCGGGATCGAGGCGCTCAGTCGGGGCGCGCAGCGCGTCACTTTCGTGGAGATCCAGGCGCGCGCCGTGGAAACAATCCGCGCGAATCTCAGCGCAACCGGTTTGCAGGCGCGCGCCTCGGTTGTGCAGACGGACGCATTTGCATATCTTAAACGGCGCAACGTGGAGCCGGTTGACTACGTCTACATCGCTCCGCCGCAATATCGGGAGTTGTGGAAGAAAGCGCTGGCTGCGCTTGATGCGCATACGGGCTGGCTGGCGGCTGACGGGTGGGCAATTGTGCAAATGCACCCCGGAGAATACGAGGGTTTGCACCTGTCGCACGTTCGAGAATTCGACCAACGCAAATATGGAAATACTTTACTTTGCTTTTACGAGCGAATAGAGGGCGGGGGCGATCTATGACTCGGGTCGAACACGTTCACGAAGCAGACGCTTCAGGGGCGGCGCCCACCCACCCGTGGGTGCGCACCCTGACGGTGAGCTATGTGCCCGGCAAGCTGGATGCGCGCTTGGAGTGGCTGGTTGCACCGCTGCTGGACTGGCTGCGCCAGAACGCGCACACTGTGCAGGCGGACGGGCCAACCGACGGCACCGATCTGATTATTACCACGGCCATTGCCGGCAATCCGGTGGAGCGGCGCGACGCGCTCTTCTTTCAGGCGAAGCGACTGTTCAAGCTTTCCCGCCGGCCGCATGTACTAACGCTGGTGAGCGTACCGCAGGTGGAATATGAAATGCGCCTGCGCCAATTCCGCGCGCTGGCGTCATCTGAATCGAAAGGGGCGGCCCTGAGTTTTCCTGGCATGGGCCCCGAAGCCATTGCCGTGCTGCGTTCCCAGGCGCGGCGGGGTCCTATCGTAGCGTTCGGGCGCTACTTGCAGACCCAGGTGAAGAGCATTCGTGTGGTGGCGCTTGTCGGTGGGGACGGGCCGGCGCCGGAACGCGCGATTCACTTCGATCTGGCTGGGGCGCATGCTGAGACGCCCGCCGGTCCCGCCGCTGTCTTCGCCAAAGACGTGGGCCGACGGATCGCAACACAACTCAGCACACACGAAGTGAAGGAGCACGAGATTGTGCCGGACGCGGTCTCGGCGGAACTGTGGGACAACCTGAAGACGCCTGAGGCGATGGTGCGCGCAGGGCCGCTCTTCACGGAATACGGTTTCTTCACAGACCCGGTGTCTGTCGAGAAACTGCTTGGATTCAAGGGTGTCAGCGAAGTGATCGCCGCGCAATATAGTGAAGGGTGCTATGCGGCTTATGACCCTGACCTGGGCGGGCTGATCACCACTGCGACCGGCAGCGCGCGGTTGGTTGACAAACGTGCTATTTCACCCGAGGACCTCGCTTACGTGTCGGGCGTGCGAGCGGGTGGGGACGGGGCCCTGGTGGGGACTATCGACGGCCGGCCGGTCGTCGTACCCTCGGTGGAAGCCGTCGAGTTACGTGGAATCTGTGATGCAGTGAGTAAGATCGTGATCACAAACAGCCAGGGGGAGGCGGTCTCCGTACCGGCCGTGCGCGCAATTTTGCACGGTCACGTTGGCGTCGACGCCTACAATCCCAAATATGTCGAACGCATCACGCTTGACGAGCCGTTTTATCATTACCCGGTGTCTTGTGGTACAAAGGCGCTCGCGCTGGGAACGGCCCAGGCGTTTGCCCGATCACAGACGCTTCGCGACCCGAACGATCCTCGCAAGATCGTTTTTCTGGAGCAGCCGTGCCATGGCGTGCTGGTGGCTGAAAAATGGACGCCGGGGGCGGAGGCGTTTGAAACCATTCACGGCAGTCTGCAATCCAAGCGTTTGAATGTCTCGCAGCAGGTCCCGCAGGGCCCGATCACGTGGCGAGAATCGGGCAATCTCGTCGTCAAGGCGTAGCATGTGTCGGGGATTGTCACGCGCGCGGATGAATTGCGCATAGGCAATTTGGGCTCACATCCTACACCGGTTCACCATCCAGACTATAGGGCAGAGGTCACCTACATGAATAATCGTCTTCGCCTCCTTCTGCTGCTGGTTGTGGCTGCAGCCTTTGTGGTGCTGCCGGGGACCGCGCTGGCGCAATCCAAATCGCTAGTCTGGCGCAACTGGGACGTCTATATTGTTGTTCAACCCAACGGCGATTTATCCATCGCCGAAACACAGGTAATCGAATTTCGCGGCGGCACCTTTACCGAAGGGTTCCGCGAGATACCGGTTTCATACACCGAGGGCTTCAGTGGTTTTAGCGTCGAAGAAGTCGATCCGCCCGGCCAATCTGGCATCGTCGAGTTGCCATCCTTTGTCACAAACACCAGCACGGATGGGGGCAGCAAGATGGTTACATGGCAGTTCTCGCCGGCCCGCGACGAGGTTAGAACGTTTATTGTAAAGTACACCGTCTCAGGCGCGCTCCGGATTTACGCTGAGGATCCGGCCGATTTTTGCGCCGGGGGTGGTTCGGCGTGCGACATTCTATCGTGGTTCGCCATTCCAGAACGTCACGACTTTCCCATACTCTCATCCCACGTCAAAGTGACCCTGCCGGTCGGCGGCGGCATCGTGCGCGAGCCAGAAGCCATCAGCCCCGCGTCTGTGTTCTGGGAAACGAGCGTAGACAATCTCTCGGCAACGTATACGGTCTCAGAAACGTTGAACCCCGGTTCGGGTGTGAACGTTCGCGTGACGTTTGCGCATGGCGCTGTGACGGCTGCCCCGCCGGATTGGCAGACAGAGGCCGATGCACAGATTGCGTACGAAAAGAACGTCAAGCCCATCGTGGACCTGGTGGTCGGCGCAGTGTCAGTACTGTTGCTCATCGCCGCAATTGGCGGCGTGTATCTGATCTGGTATCTGAAAGGGCGCGATCCCCAAGCCGGGCCTGTGCCCGAATATCTGACGGAGCCGCCATCGGATTTGACTCCCGGCATGGTCGGCACGCTACTTGACGAGAAGGTCGATATGCGCGATATCACCGCGTCCCTGATCGACCTGGCGCGGCGTGGCTATGCGGTATTGGAAGAACGCCAGCAAGAAGGTTCGTTTGGCTCGACGAGCAGGCGTTTCTGGTTCAAAAAGACGGCGCAGGATGGACTAGATGACCTGAAAAGGTACGAACGGGACCTTTTCAAGGCTTTTTTTGGGCGCAAAGATGAACGCTCCGTCAGCAAAACGCTCCCGCGTGGTTTTTACAACAAGCTCCCAAAGATTCAAGAAGAACTCTATCAGGAAACAACGGACGCTGGATTCTTCCGCGACCGCCCAGACAAAGTACGGTCGCGGTACGTGGGATGGGGCATCGCAATCCTCGTGCTCGGGTTCGCAAGCGTCTTCTGTCTTGCCGCCGTCGGGCTTAGTTACACGGGGCTGGCGATATGCCCCGCCTTTGCGCTCGGGCTATTTGGGTTGGGGTTGCTTATCATTAGCCGGGCGATGCCGGTCAAGACGCGCGCCGGCGCACAGGAGGCCGCCAAGTGGTGGGCTTTTCGCAAGTATCTTGAGAACGTCGATAAATATGCTGACATTCCCGCAGCGGCCGACAAATTTGACGCCTACTTGCCGTATGCGGTTGCGCTGAATGTGGATCACAAGTGGGTGCACATATTCTCGCGTGTCGAGACGACGCCGGTGCCCCGATGGTACCGGCCTATCTGGGTTGGCCGTGGCGCGGCGCCGTGGATGCGGCCGGCTGTTGGCTCCTCGGGGCGTTTGTCCAAGCCCGCCGTGGGGCCGTCAGCTTCCCTCGGCGAATCAGTCGCCGGGGGACTCAACCGTATGGGAGGGGGCATGGTTACGGGACTCAATCAAATGTCCGAGGGGTTGATAACTGCTCTTAACACGACTGGGCGCACATTCAGCACGCCGCCTGCGCCGCCGCGATCTTCCTATGGCGGCGGCGGCAGCTCGGGTTGGAGCGGGGGTGGATTCGGAGGTGGTTTCAGTGGCGGAGGGTTTAGCGGTGGCGG
>JBHHUI010000163.1:0-6361 GCA_046753805.1 Anaerolineales bacterium | reverse complement strand
CGCTTTACCGCGTGTCCGCCGAACTGGTTGCGCAGCGCCGCCAGCAGCTTGTCGGCGAACGGCGCTTCCTGGCGTGAGCGAAACCGGCGCTGCAGCGCGGCCGTTATGACCGGCGTGGGCACGTTTAAGTCGATCGACTCGACCACCGTCCAGCGCCCCTCGCCGGAGTCGGGCACCCAGGCCGCAATGTCGGTCAGGTTTTCGTCGCCTTCCAGTGCGTCGGCGGCCAGGTCCAGCAGCCACGAACGGACGACGCTGCCGTAGCGCCAGATTTCAGCGATCTGGTGCAGGCTGAGACCGAATTCCTCCTTTGCGCGCATCAGTTCGAAGCCCTCCGCGTACGCCTGCATCAGGCCGTATTCGATGCCATTGTGCACCATCTTCACGAAGTGCCCCGCCCCATTGGGGCCAACATGCCCCCACCCCTGCTCCGCCCCGGGTGCGAGCGTCTCAAAGATCGAGCCGTGGCGCGCGACGACTTCGGCGTCTCCGCCGACCATCATGCTGTAGCCCTCAGCCAGGCCCCACACGCCGCCGCTGGTGCCGACATCGATAAAGTGGATTCCGTCGGGTCGCAGCGACTCGGCGCGGCGCTGCGTGTGCTTGTAGTTCGAGTTGCCGCCGTCAATCACGGTGTCGCCGGCAGCGAGCAGTTTGCAGAGCGATGAAATCGTTTCGTCCGTGATCCGACCGGAAGGCACCATCACCCAAACCGTGCGCGGGGTTGGCAATTTGCCGACCAACTCGTCCAGCGAGCGCGCACCCTCCGCGCCGTGCACCATAAGCTCCTCCACAGCCTCCGCGCGTGGGTCGTAGCCGACGACGCGGTGCCCGCCCTGCAAAAGCCGGCGCGCCATGTTGGCTCCCATCTTCCCCAGACCTACCATTCCGAGTTCCATTTGCGATCTCCTTTTGATTCCCTGACCCGGACAAGCCGGAGTCGAGCGGATTCCTGTTGAAGTGATTGTGCCTTTCGATTAGTCGGCGCGCAGCCCCTCAGCGCGTTGAGTTTCCTCGCACGATGATCAAGCTCATGAAGTGAGACGCGCTATGCCTGCCACGTCGCCTGCCAGGCGCGCAGGAGTTCGCCCACGCTCCACGCCTGGGCGAAGCAGCCGCGCGGCGTAAACGGCGCATCGCCGTCGAATATCTCGCTGACGCTCCCCAAGCCGCGATCGGTCAAATGCCGCAGCAGCGGCGTCAAGAACGAACGCGCCAGCGCCGGGTCGCGATAAATACGCAAATGCGCCTGCACGAACGGGCCAATCAACCAGCCCCACACGGTTCCCTGATGGTATGCGCCGTCACGTTGGCGCTGGTCGCCGCCGTAGCGCCCTCGGTAGGCGGGGTCATCCGGCGCAAGGCTCCGCAAGCCGTGCGACGTGAGCAGCTCGCGCGCACACACATCCACGACCGCCTTTTGCCGGGACCCTGCCAGCGGGCTATGGGGCAACGCCACGGCGAACAACTGGTTCGGGCGCAGACTCGCGTCGTCGCCATGCGGCGTGTCGAGCACGTCGTAGCAGTAGTCGCGTTCCGCGTGCCAGAAGCGGGCGAATCCAGTTCGAGCTTGTTCCGCCAGCGCTTCGTATTCCACGGCCGCTGCGCCGAGGACCGACGCAAACGCGGCCATGCTGCGCAGAGCGTTGTACCAGAGCGCGTTGACTTCCACGGGTTTGCCGATGCGCGGCGTCACCACCCAGTCGCCCACTTTGGCGTCCATCCAGGTAAGCTGCTGGCCGGGTTCGCCCGCATACAATAATCCATCCTGCGCGTCCACGTGGATGTTGTAGCGTGTGCCGCGCAAGTGCCAATGGACAATGTCTTCCAGGATGGGAAAAAGTTCACGCAGGAGTGCGTCGTCGCCGGTCGCCGCGTGGTAGGCGCGCACGGCTTCAAAGTACCAAAGAGTCGCGTCCACGGTGTTGTACTCGGGCTGTTCGCCATTGTCCGGGAAGCGATTCGGCAGCATGCCCCGGTCAACATAGCGCGCGAACGTGCGCAGAACGTCGGCGGCGAGCTGCGGGCGCCCGGTGGACAGCGTCAGGCCGGGCAACGCGATCATCGTGTCGCGCCCCCAGTCGCCAAACCACGGATACCCGGCGATGATCGAACATCCTGCGCCATCGTCGGCGAGCGGACGTGCGACGATGAACTGATCGGCGGCCAGCGCAAGTCGGTCCGACACTGCGTCGTCGGGCTGCTCCGGCCCGGCGTGTGGCACGGAGGCGAGCAACGCCGTCTCATGGGCGCGCAATTCAGCAAGGGCGGCGGTCGCGTCCAGGTTTGGCGCGGCCTGCGTGCTGCAGATGAACGCCGCCGTCTCACCCACATGTAATGTAGCCCCAAAATCAGCGGCGTGTAGATGATCCTCGGCTGCATCCAGGCCGCGATAGGCTTCCTGCGTCAAATAGAAATCCCGGTACCAATCGTGTCTCGGAAGAAGGTCGGCCCGCTGCCCGAACAAGTAGAACGGGGCTGCGCCGTCATATGCGGTCACTTTCAGGCCGTGCGCATACGATGCGATCTGCATCTGCCAGCCGTCGGCGTGAGTCGTAACGTGGAAGTCGCGGTGGTTCACGAGAACGCGCGCGGCAATCGAAACGGGGGCGGTTGCCCGGCGCAGGTGATACTGTACGTAGGTCGTGTTTACACCACGCTGCATCCAAATGCGCTTCTCCAGCAGCGCGTCGGCCATCGCAAACGTCCAGACGGGCGTCGTACCCTCGAGGTGAAAGCGCTCGATCTGCAGGTTCCCCGCCGGTTCGACCACGCCGTCCTTCCAGCGGTTCACATACAGTGGATATGATTTCCCGGCGTAGGTCACGGTTTCGTCCAGCTTGCTCACAAGCAGCGTGCGCCCCAGCGGGGGCCGCAGTGCGGCCAGCAACAGGCCGTGGTAGCGGCGCGTCAGCAGCCCGGCGACCGTGCCGGCCGCGTAGCCGCCGCTGCCGTTCGTCACCAACCATTCGCGCCGCTCGCTGCTGCGAAGATCACCGCAGCGGGCGCGTCCCAAATCGACCATTTATGTGTGTCCGTACACAGGCAATGCCGCCCCATGCACGGCCCGCGCGCGGTCGGAGGCGATGTACAGGATCGCATCGGCCAGGCCTTCCGGCTGCACCCAGCGGCTGTAATCCGCCTCGGACATGGCGGCGCGGTTCTGCGGCGTGTCAATCGTGCCCGGCAGGATGCAGTTGACGTTTATACCGGCGGTCTTCAATTCGGCGGCCATGCTTTCGGTCAGGCGGATGACGGCGCTTTTGGAGACGCTGTAGGCGGCCATGTCCGGACGGCCCTTGAGTCCCGGGCGGGCGGCGACGCTGACGATCTTGCCGTAACCCTGTTGCAACATGTGTGGACTGACGGCGCGGCTAACGATGAAGACGGAGCGCGCGTTGCATAATCCCATTTCGCAGTTACGCGCTTGATGACGCGGCGGCCCGTTCGCGCAGCATCAATTCAGCCACGGACAGAACCTGCGCCGCGTCGTCCACGATCCAGCGCGCGTCGAGTAAGCCGCTGGCGTGGAGCGCCTGACGGGTGAACGGCGTGGCCACCGCAATGCACCACATGCCGGCCGCAAGCGCCGCCTGGACACCGGCGGACGAATCCTCGATCACAAGGCACTCGGAAGGCGTCGCACCGATTTCGCGCGCGACCAGCAGATAGATTTCCGGATCGGGTTTGCCATTCTCCACGTCGTCGCGCGTGGCAACAAAATCGAATGCATCGCGCAAGCCCAGCACTTCCAACACCCGGTTGGCCTGCGGGCAGTGCGACATCGTGGCAAGTCCGGTGCTGCAACCGGCGTCGCGCGCCTGCTGCAGCAGCGCCACATTGTGCGGCCACTGATTGTTACGGATTACGTTCGGGTCGGCCAACATGACCTCATAGATTTGCAATCGGCGCTGCACGAACGCCTGCCAGGGCGCGCTGACCCCGTATGTCTCCATGAGACCTGCGACTTTCACAGCCAGCCCGAATCGCTCCACGAGCGCAGTCGCCACCTCGCGCCGTGAAAGGCCGACGACCTCTTTGAAGGCTTCGATGACTTCCTCTTCGCCGAGGTCGTGCGGGCATAACTCGACGGCTGCGCGGGCGTAGGAGATCGCTTTCAGCCGCTCGGTTTGCACGAGCGTGCCGTCCAGGTCGAAGATCATTGTCTGGATCATCGGGGGTTTCACCACAAAGTCACCAAGGCACGAAGAACATAGAGCAATCTTTGTGTCCTTCGTACCTTGGTGGTGAGTCAGCCGGCAGCAATTGCCTGCAGGCTGCCGGGCACATCCGCACCCAGATTGAAGCGGAGCACGCGGCGACCGGCGTCGCGCAGCGCCTGGGCATCACCGAGCGCCTGCGCTTGCTTCAGCACGCCAAACGATATGGACGAAGTTTCACTACCCGGCTCGTCGGGAATGGGAATATCGTCCTCCGCGTCAGACTCAAACTGCACGAACAGACCGTTGCCGCCGTCGCCTTTATGCAGTTGCCCGGTCGAATGCAGGAAGCGCGGACCGTAGCCGATTGTCGTCGCCAGTTTGTAGCGCTCGCGCAGGTGCGTGCGCAGTTCCAGCAGCGCGGCGTCCGATTCGGCGGTCGGTTGCACATACGCTTGCAAGGCGATGTAGTCACCGGGGTTCCCGGCCGACAGGAATGCGTGCAGCGCGTCCGGCGCTGCGGGTACGGAATCCCCGTCAGGCAGCGCGCCGTGGGCAGCATACTGCGCGACCATGTCTCGCGCCAGGATTTTGGCGGCTTCGACGTTGGGCTGGTCGAACGGATTGATCTGCAGGAAGTAGCCGGCAACCGCCGTCGCCATCTCCCACAGAAAGAACTGTGCGCCCAAATCGTAGATGTCGTCCAGCTGCAATCGCACAACCGGATGGCCGGCGGCTTCCAGCGCCTGCACCGCCGCGTCGTGTCTGTCGTCGGCGGCAAGGCGCAGGTAGACAAACAGTCGGTCGCCGCCATAGACCTCCGGCGCGCCGACCGGCTCGCCCACCACCGGCAGAATGCCCCGACCTTCTTTGCCGGTGCTCTCTGCGATCAGTTGTTCCACCCAATCGCCGAAGCTCGCAATTTCGGGAGAGGTGATAAAGGTCACTTTGTCTCGCCCGGCCTTCGCCAACTCGCCGAGGATCGCGCCCAACTGGCCGCCCCGATTGTCGCCATCGCGTGGACAGTTGCAGCCGTCACAATTGCAACGCTCGTCCAGGGCGCGGTCGAGCAGCCGGGCCACATCCACGCCCACGAGCGCAGCCGGGACCAGCCCGAAATAGGAGAGCGCCGAATAGCGGCCGCCGATGTTGGGATCGTTCAGGAACGCAGCGCGGAAGTCATGTTCTCCCGCCAGGCGCTCGAGCTTGCTGCCGGGATCGGTGACAGCGACGAAGTGCGCGCCGGCCTGTGCATGCCCCACGGCTGCGACCACGCGATTGTAGAAATACTTGAAGAACGACAACGTCTCGACGGTGCCGCCCGACTTGGTCGAGACGATGAAAAGCGTCTTGCGCAGGTCGAGCCGATCCGCGTGGGCGCGAATGGCAGCGGGGTCCGTGCTGTCCAGCACGGACAGGTCCAAATAGCCTGCGCGGACGCCGAAGGTCTTCCGGAACACTTCCGGGGCCAGGCTAGACCCGCCCATTCCGAGCAGCAATGCGTGCGTGTAGCCATCCCCCTGCACCGCCTCCACGAGCGCCTCAATGCGGTGCAGATTTTCCAGCATCACTTCCGGTGAGCTCAGCCAGCCGAGCCGGTTGGTAATCTCGTCCGGGTCCGGTTTCCAGATGGTGTGGTTATGGTTCCAGACTGCGCTCAGGATGCGATTCTGTTTCAGGTCGGCGCGCGTGATCCACCGCCGACTGGTATCCCCCGAGTTTCCACGCCATGCGAAAGCCGCCCGTCGGGAGCCGGTCGCGTTTGGCGGCGATGCTGGCGAGCAAAGCCTCGTACGACTTTGTGAACGCGGCCACGCCATCGTGTTGCAGTTGCTCCGTGATCGCGTCCAGATCGACGCCGGTCTCGGCCAGGCGTTCCAGCTCCGCCCGCGCTGCGGCTTTCTTTCCGGTGAGCGTATCGGCGACTGTGCCGTGTTCGCGGAACGCACCCAACGTGGCGGGCGGGACGGTATTGACCGTGTCCGGGCCGATAAGACTGTCTACATAGAGGGTGTCGGGGTAGGATGGGTTCTTGGTGCTGGTGCTGGCCCACAGCGGCCGCTGCACTTGCGCGCCTTGCGCCGCGAGCGCTTCCCAGCGCGGGCTGGAGACAAGTTCGCGGAAGCGGGCGTACGCCGCCCGTGCATTAGCGATGGCGACTTTGCCCATCGAAGCCTGAGCTGCGAAGTAGCGTTCCGGCG